>DYHC01000056.1 GCA_020724325.1 Melioribacter roseus | reverse complement strand
CGAACGAAGTGAGGCGAAGAATCTATCCGTAGACTCTTAGTCGCTTTGCGGGATTCGTAATAACATTACTGGGATCGGAACCTAAACCTTGAAGGTCAAGAGTCGCTATTTATTTCCTTGTGACCTTCAATGTTGTTGAGTTTCTGAAAAAACTAAGTGTTCTCACTGATTTTTCTAAGTGTCTTATTAAAAAATAAAAGAACTGCATAATAATACTACCTTAAGCATTTGTTTTGTTATGATAGATCAATTCTAATTATTATGTCACAGCGCTAATGAAAATCTGCGAAAGCTGTATTTTTTTTCAATCCATCTTAGAAAAGTTCTTACTTAATTATGCTCAATAACTCCACTTCAAAAACTAATACTTCGCCGGGACCAATTACACCACCGGCACCAGAATCTCCATAAGCTAATTCGGAAGGAATAAACAATTCCCACTTATCGCCAACGCGCATCAATTGAAGTGCTTCAGTCCATCCTTTAATTACCTGTGTAACTCCAAAGACTGCCGGTGCATTCCGGTCGTAAGAGCTGTCGAATTTTGTTCCGTCAATTAAAGTACCTGTATAATGAACGCTAACCTTGTCTTCTGCTTTTGGTGAGGGTCCCTCCCCTTTGACAATTACTTTATATTGAAGTCCGCTTGGCAAAACAACAACTCCATCTTTCTTAGAATTTGCTTCAAGAAACTGTTTTCCTTTTTCTTTGTTTTTATCGCTTGTAATTTTATTGTCAGCTTCTCTTTTAGCCATAACTTTCTGATTAAATTTCATCATACAAGTTTGCATCTGTTCATCGCTTAATAATTTTTGAGTGCCGCTTATTGCATCTTTCATAGCTTGAACAAGAATTTCAAAATTAATTTGCATATACGGTTCTTTAAGGCTGGTACCAATGTTTTGACCTATGCTGTAACTAACCGAATCCTCAAATGTTTTTAATGTTATGCTGCTCTGATCTTTCTGACCATTTATAGATGAGGCAAGCATAAGCATTATTAAAAATATTTTTACTGTTTTCATTTTATCTCCGTTGAATTCTGTTGAATATTTATGGGGTTCGAAAATAAACCTCTTTTAATTCATTAGCAAATAAGCTTATTGCCGGATTCAGTTAACTCTGCTATTAATGTTGTTAAAGAAATTGATAAAGATTAATTTGTAAAAAACAATCGGAGTAATTATGAGAGTAAAATTGTTTTTGTTGATCGTTTTAATCACGATTATAACACATGCACAAACATATTTGAGGAACGAACCATTTGCACACACTTATTCAATTGTTGCATTTGATCCTCAAACAGGTGATATGGGAGTTGCGGTTCAATCCCACTGGTTTTCAGTAGGAACTATTGTAAGCTGGGGTGAAGCTGGCGTTGGTGTAATTGCAACCCAGTCATTTGTTAATGCTTCTTTTGGTCCGCGAGGGTTAGAATTGCTTAAACAAGGTAAGAGTCCGCAAGAAGTAGTTGATCAACTAATCAGTAGTGATGACGGAAGGGATTTTAGACAATTAGCAGTTCTTGACTCTAAAGGAAGAGCTGCATCATACACCGGCGTAAAGTGCATTCAACCTGCAGGTAATATTGCTGAAGAAAATTTTTCTGTTCAGGCAAATCTTATGTTAAATTATAATGTCTGGCCGGCAATGGCAGAATCATTCAAAAATTCGAAAGGAAAATTAGCAGAGAGAATGCTTACAGCACTTGAAGCAGCTGAAAATGCCGGAGGAGATATTAGAGGGAAGCAATCGGCTGCACTGCTTGTTGTTAGAGGAAAATCAACAGGAAAAGTGTGGGAAGATAGAATTGTTGATCTAAGAGTTGACGACCATCCACAACCTCTTATAGAACTTAGAAGATTACTATCTGTCCACCGCGCTTATGAACACATGAATAACGGCGATCTTGCCGTTGAAAAAAATGAAATGGATAAAGCAATGGCAGAATATTCTGCGGCTATGAAAATGTTTCCTGATAATA
Source organism: Melioribacter roseus (assembly GCA_020724325.1). GTDB lineage: Bacteria > Bacteroidota > Ignavibacteria > Ignavibacteriales > Melioribacteraceae > DSXH01. The sequence continues at coordinate 7,317 of DYHC01000056.1, read as the reverse complement.
TTGAAATGAAATACTGGACTGCGGTTACTTTGGCAAACAACGGCAGAATAAATGAAGCATTACCGATGTTTAAAGAAATTTTTAGTAAGGATAATAACTGGAAGATTCTAACTCCACGGTTAGTTCCAAGCGGTTTACTTACCGTTGATGAAAAAACGTTTAACGAAATTATGAAGTAACAAGTCAATGGCTGAGGGCAGCTGAGAAATAAATTTTTATAGATTGCTCGCAGATAGAACTGATTAAACAGATTTTTCCAGATTAATTGAAATATCTTGAAACCGGCATCAATCTAAAATGGAAATTCTTCCTTGAAATCGACCTCTTTTTGCGGAACACCATTTTCAAGGTTTAATTTTGCCAATTGATGAACGGGGTTTCCCTCAATGTAAATTGATTTATATGGCTTGGTTGGGCATGCATATTCACATGCACCGCATCCTGTGCAGAATTCCTCCCGTACTTCAGGAATTAACAATTGATTCTGGTAAGGAATCATGTGAACGGCTTTTGTAGGGCAGTGTTCCGAGCAAGCGCCGCAATCGGTTTTTTCTGTTTCTACTATGCAATTCTCTTTTACAAACTTCGCCTTTCCAAGCTGAACTAATTTTTTTTCTCCCAATTCTAAAGGAAGAATTGCACCGGTAGGACAAACATCCGTGCAGATTTTACATTCAAAATTACAGAAACCGGCGAGGTTATCCAGACGCGGTTGAATCATTCCAAAAAATCCATATTCTAAAAATGAGGGCTGCAAAACTTGTGTAGGACAGGCACTTACACATAAATGGCATGCTGTACATTTGGAGTTAAACCTATCAATCGATATAGAACCTGGAGGCGAAATTGCATACTCTCTAAAAATTGGAACCGTGCTCTCTTTCTTTGCTACAATCTTCTTTTTAACCTGACCTAAAACCGTTGATAGTGCTGATAGATATATTCCGGCGGCAATTAAAAAATTTCTTTTGGATTCATCTAACTTTTTTTTCTCGTTGAATTGAAGTGGATTGGCAAGTTTATACTTAATGCCATCAGTTGGACATGATTTAACACAATTAAAACATGCAACACACCTTGACATATCAACACTCATTTCATCGCTGTTAATACAATTTGCTTTACAATCCTTTGCACAAACACCGCAATTTAGACAATCCTCTTTTTCAATCTGTATTCTGAAAAAGGAAACGCGGGAAATAAACCCTAATAATGTACCAACGGGACAAACAGTATTACAATACAACCTTCCATTTGTAAAAGACATATAAATTACAAGTCCAAGTATGAGCGTTGTAATTAAAAACGGCATTAGATTGAATGCATGTATTTCGAATGGAAACATCCAATACATCTTAAATGATTCCAGAATTGAAGCGGCAATGTTATTACCAAAGATATATACCGGTCTAAAATAATTTCCGGCAACTCTTCCATAAATACTATAAGGATCCAGCAGAGCAATGCCTAATGAACTTCCGAATAAAAATATTATTACCGGTATTACCAAAAATGTCCAGCGCAGTATCTTATTTTCTTTCTTAAATAAGAATCTTCGTTTCCTATTTTTAATTTTTCTCGAAATATAATTAACAACATCCTGTAAAAATCCCAGCGGACAAATTGTAGAACAATATACTCTGCCGAAAAAAATTGTAAGTAATAAGACCAGAATAAATCCTGTAGTAAGGAATGAAAAAACAATTATTGATTTTAGAAGAGACGGAACGAATTGAAAATATATTATTCCATTAATTGCAGATTCAGGCAGAAGTCCCGTAAAATCAATAAGAACGAATGTTGTTGGTATAACAAAAATAATAGATAGAGTAATTCTGATTTTACGGAGGAGAGAATTATTCATTTATAAACTTACCATACTCATTTGGAAGAATAGTAAAAATAAAACATTATTAGGATTAGAGAATTATTCTCTTAATCTGAAGCGAGTTAAGATCAATTCTGCCAACACTCATTTCGGCGGCATATTTTATATACGGAATAGTATCTGGCTCGGCGCCGAATAATTTTGCAGCCGCGGCATCTGCAGCAACCATATCTGTAGAAATTATCTGCGATTTCATCGTTGAAACATCGGCTTTAGATACACCGCGCGGACCATTCCTCATCATTACATAATATGCATCAACTATATTTAAATCAGGTTTACGGTCGTAGGTTGCAAAATCTGCTATACACTGATGTAAATTATTTCTATGCCAGTATCCGCGGTCCCAGACAATTCCCATCAGATTTTTCATATTAATTGTTAGGCGAGTTGAGCTGTGATGTTTTAGAATAGGAACATTTATAAACACATCGCAGTCCAGAATTAATTCGTGTACTTTAGCTTTAGTAAGTTTCTTCCCTTTTTTAACCTCAACTTCTTTATAGAAACTTTCGCTATTTCCGGGCACCATTGTTCCTTTAGCTTCTTTAACAGCTCTTTCAATACCGCTGTTTGCGTAACATCGGCGCCAATCGTCACAAGTATGGTCGAATACATAAACCTCTTTTGCACCCGCGTCAAAACAATGCTGAACAACGCGTCCAACCAGTTTTGGATTAGTATTAGCACCTAACTCGGGTATTAATATTCGGTTTAACAACAACCTTCTGGTTTTTCTTAACAAAGGATTTCATTCCGCCAAATTGTTTAATCGCCTCGTCAAACATCGTATCCGGTTCCCCGCCTTTAATTGCAACCAAATCATAGTTCTGAGTTGAGTAGCTGTTTCTTGCAAATAAGTTTCCATAAAAACCGGGCTTAACAAGTGCTGCGCCCGATAACAGTCCGGCTGTCTTAAGAAAGTTTCTTCTCTTCATGGCATCCTACAATTTTACATTACGATTTTTGTGTCTAAAACATATCAATATATTATATTGCATTCAAGGAAATTAGAAAAGAGGATTAAAAAATGAACACATTAGCTTTAACTCTTTCCAAAACTAAATTGCGAACCATATTAATTGATTTACTGGCAATCCTGTTTATTACCTTAGCACCAGCTCTTTCTCACATGTTAGCTCTGCCTATCTATATGTTAGAGCCGATGAGAATTATGCTTATCATTTCTATTGTTCATACATCAAGAAAAAACAGTTATATTATAGCACTTCTTTTGCCGTTATTTTCATTTATTATTTCAGCACATCCGTCTATAATTAAAGCAGTACTTATCAGTTCTGAATTACTTCTGAATCTATTTCTTTTTTCTATTCTTCTTAATTACTTCAAGAATTCTTTTTTTGCAATTCTATCAAGTATAGTACTAAGCAAAATATTCTATTATGCCGTTAAATTTGGAATGATTAGCTTCGGATTAATTGAAGGCGAACTTATTTCAACGCCTATTTATTTACAGCTTGTTGTTACTATTTTACTTTCAGTTTATTTAGTTCTCTTTTATAAAAAAGAAAAATAATCTGCAAATATGGAGACCAAAAAGTAATTTTTTAATTTGAAGTTGCACAAAGAAAAGACTAATAATTTTTGTCTTACATAATACTCTGTGTAACACGCTAATTTTTTGGTAAATATTTCCTTTTTGGTCTTCTATTTTAACCTCTAATTGTTGTGCAAATACTGTCTGGTGTATCTCTATAATAGATATATGTTGACCAAAAAACTTTTGAAATGTTGAATTTATTTTCAGCTCGTTCTAAAAAATCTGAGTCGTTGCTGTAAGCAAGATTTTGAAAACCATCCAGTTCGAAAAAAACGCGTCGTTTTCCGAAGAACGTTCCTCCAACAATACACTCGGAAATATGAATCTCTTTTGAGAGTTCATTTTTGTCTTTGACATACGGATAGCCAATAATTTCAATTCCTCCGTGGATTATGTCTATCGACGGATTGTTTATCATAAAATCAATTCTAAGTTTAAGATGATCTGGTTTATATTCATCATCACTATCAAGAAAAGTAATATAATTTCCGCAAGAAGCAAGTAAACCGGCATTAATTGTTAATGGTGTTTTCCGGTTAGAGTGTTTTATATACCGTACATTCACAAATTGATTTACGTATTCATTAACAATTTCGAATGTATTATCGGAACTGCCATCATCAACAACCACAAGTTCCCAGTCAGTAAAAGTCTGATTCAATACAGAGCAGATAGACCGTTTAAAATAAGATGCACGGTTATAAGTAGGCATCACAACGGAAACTAAAGGGCGGCTGCTTTTGTAAACATTTATCATTATTTGATTTCCCAAATTTTGTCTGCTCAATATAGTTTTTTATTCTTTGTTTTTTTGATTAATTTGACTCGCATTTTTTACTTGATGAGTATAACAAATGGTTTTACGCGAGCAGAAAAGATATTTTGAAATACTTAAGAAATACGAGAAGAAGTTCAATTCTAATGAGCTTAAAGACTACAAAATGCTTGTAAAAAGAGATAAAGACGATGAGGAACTGGATAAACTTTCCATGCAAAAGTTGATAGATTTGCACGAAAAATATCATATTAATAGAGAGAAGAAGAATTTAGATTTTTTATTCAAGAAACCCTCAGAAGAAGCAGAAAATAATTCCAATCAATAATTTGGTGATTTGATGAGCAACAAAATTTTAAATCGGTTTATCGCATTCGCTGTATTTCTAATCAGTTTAATCGTTTATTTAATGACAGTTCAGCCCACAGTTTCTTTTTGGGACTGCGGAGAATTTATTGCATCGTCATACTTACTTCAGGTTCCTCATCCGCCAGGAACGCCACTATTTTTAATTTTTGGCAGAATTTTCTCTATGATTCCATTCGCAGATAATATCGGTTTAAGAGTGAACATGATTTCTGTATTATCGAGTGCTTTTACAGTAATGTTCCTCTACCTGGTTGCAGTTAAACTGATAGAACTCTATAAGAAAAAAAATGCCGAAAACAATTTTGAAGCACTTACAGTTTTTATACCTGCAGCAATTGGATCACTTTCTTTAGCATTCAGCGATACATTCTGGTTCAATGCTGTTGAAGCCGAAGTCTATGCTTTTTCAACCTTCTTTATTGCTTTTGTTATTTGGTTAATGGTTCAGTGGAACGAGAAAGCTAATCAGCCCGATAACGAAAAATATTTGATTTTAATTGCATACTTAATCGGACTTTCAACCGGCGTGCACCTTATGGCAGTTCTTGCTATTGTTCCTGTTGTAATGGTTGTTATTTTCAGAAAATATTTAACCGATGAAGTTGTGTTAAAGAAAACCGGCTTCATCTTTCTTGTTCATGCCTCAATAGTTCTTGCTGTTGGTGCAATAATGTGGGCTTCACAAACCGGCATAGAACCGCCAACACCCGAAGAGTATCAGATGGTTGATTCCAGATTTTTATTGGTGATGGCTATTGTAAGCTTGGTCTTTATGAGTGTAATGTTCAAAAAAATATTTCAAAGAAATTCTTTTTATATACCAATAATTATAGGCGGAGTTACACTTATTGCCGTCTACCCGGGAATAGTAAAGTATATCCCGAAAATTATAACTATGATAGGAAGAAATAACACGGTTATAGACTTGCTTGTACTTGGAGTAATTTTAGGAGCTACAATTGGTGCAATTATCTGGAGTTCTAAAAAAGGGAAAGAAACATTAAACCTGATTCTGAAATGTTTCCTATTTGCATTAATAGGCACTACTTCTTATGCAATGACTATTATCCGCGCTAACCAGGAACCTCCTATTAACATGAACAGTCCTAAAACTTTTACTGAACTTGAATCGTACTTAAATAGAGAGCAATACGGTGATTTTCCTACATTCAAACGAAGATTTTCCAGTGAACCACATCAATTAAAAATATATTCGGACTACTCAAGCGATCTCGACTTCTTATGGACTTACCAGATGGATCACATGTTCAACAGATACTTGTTATGGAATTACGTTGGAAGGGAATCTACATACCAGGATTCGGGTGTTGATTGGAAGGATCTTTTTGGAATTCCTTTTATGATAGGACTTTTCGGATTGTATTACCATTTCAAGCGTGATTGGAAGATGGGTTCTGTATTTCTTGTGATGTTTATTTTCTTAGGATACCTGACTGCATTTTATCAGAACCAGCAGCAACCGCAGCCGCGGGAAAGGGACTATTTTTACGTTGGAGCATTCTTCGTCTTCTCAATTTGGATTGCAATTGGAATGAACGGATTAATTGAAATGATAAGGGAAAGATTCTACAAAATAAAATTAATTACTCCGGTTATTGCCGGGTTTATGGTAGTCGGTTTTATTATTGTTCCCGTTAACATGCTAAATGCAAATTTTTTTGAACATAACCGCAGCAGAAATTACGTTCCGTGGGATTATGCATACAATCTGCTTCAAAGCGTTGCTCCTAATGCAATCTTATTTACTAATGGAGATAATGATACATTCCCTCTCTGGTATCTGCAGGATGTTGAAGGTGTAAGACGTGATGTTAGAATTGCAAATCTGAGTTTGTTGAATACTAACTGGTATATTAAACAGCTGAAAAATACTACTCCTCACGGAGCGCCAAAAGTTGACATCAGTTTTTCTGATGATGAGGTCGATCGATTAAGTCCGGTACGCTGGGAACCAACCGAGCTGCAAATTGATGTTCCGCCAGAAATAATAAACGAATTTGGAGTTACCGATACTTCAATTATAAGAACCGGTAAGTTGAAATGGACAATGAAAAACAGCGTTACATTTGGTAATACTAAAGCAATTAGAACGCAAGATTTAGTTTGTTTAGACATTATTATGCAAAGCAAATGGGAACGACCTGTTTACTACGCTGTTACCTGCTCGGATGACAGCCGACTAAGTCTGGATGATTATTTACAAATGGAAGGGATGGCATTACGCGTTGTTCCGAAGAAAAATCCAGCTCAATCCCTCGAATACATTCACGAAGAAATTCTTAGAAAGAATTTATTCAGCGAGAATATTGATATAAGCGAAACATTTCAATCAGGTTTTCTTCTTAGAGGATTAAATGACAAAACTATTTTTTTTGATGAGAACCATGAACGTCTTGTTCAGAATTATAGAAATGCATATATCAGATTAGCGTTACATTATTTATATCAGACAAAAGAAAAATCAAAGGTTATTGAAACACTCGATATGATGGAAAAGAGAATTCCACGCACCGTAGTTGGAATGGATTACAGAATTAAGCACGACGTTGCAAAAATATATTACAATAGTGACGCTAAAAAACAATATGAAGAGTTAGCTTACGAAGTAATTGAATCGGCTAAACGTTCGCTCGAAAACAATCCACGCGATTTTTCAAGCTGGTATAATCCTTACGACATTCTCCTAACGCATTACGATTATCT
>DYHC01000055.1 GCA_020724325.1 Melioribacter roseus | reverse complement strand
AAATCGCTCTATTTCGCGATTGAGGGCTTCAAAGTTGATGGTCATCAATTTGTTCAGGATGCAATTAATAAAGGTGTAAGCGGAGTTGTATTAAGCAATCCGGATTCTGTGCCGGATCAAATCTTTGCACACAGCAGCTGCGTTAAAATTGTTGTTAAGGATACAAGAATTTCGTTAGCCGAATTTACAAATCAGTTCTATAACGAACCTTCAACAAAACTTAAGCTGATTGGAATTACAGGAACAAAAGGTAAAACTACAACTGCATTCTATGTAAAAAATGTTTTTGAACATTTAGGAAATAAAACCGGATTAATTGGAACAATTGCAAATTACATCGGAAAGAATGAAGTAAAAACATTTCTTACAACACCGCAATCCCACGAAATTAATTCGCTGCTGTCTCAAATGATTTCTGTAGGATGTTCTAAGTGTGTTATGGAAGTTTCTTCTATTGCTTTAGATCTTCATAGAGCTGATAATTTGAAATTTACCGCTGGAATATTTACCAACATATCATCTGATCATATGGATTATCACAAAACATTCGAGCATTATCTCAAATCAAAAAAATTATTGTTCGATATGATTGGTCCAGATTCCATTGTTATTTATAATATAGATGATAATAATTCGCCGCAAATTATCAAAGATTGTAAAGCTAAAAAATATTCTTATGGAATTGGTTCTAAAGCTGATTTCAGAATTAAAAGTATTGAGTACGATCTTGATGGAACCTCATTTTCGGTATTATTCAAAGGTGCTGAGTACAAATTATTTACAGGGTTAGTTGGGCATTTTAATGCTTACAATGCAGCATCGGCTTTTGCAGTTGCTGTTCTTAGCGGAGAAGACCCTTATAAAACTGCTGAAGGAATTAAAAATACTCCACAGGTTCCGGGCAGATTCGAAATAGTTTCAAGAAAAAATAAAAAGGTAATTATTGATTACGCTCATAATTCCGATAGCTTGCAGCATGTTCTCAATGCCGTAAAACATATCGTAAAAGATGAACGACCGATTTATACGGTTTTTGGCTGCGGCGGAGATAGAGATAAAACAAAAAGACCAATTATGGGGAACATAGCAGCTTCTATTAGTGATAGAGTTTATGTTACTTCCGATAATCCTAGAACCGAAGACCCGTTCATAATTATAGGTGAAATTCTGAATGGAATTACATCAAACAATTATAGAGTATTGGAAAACCGCGAAGAAGCAATTAGATCCGCAATTTTTGAAAGCGAAGATAACGCTGTAATTCTTGTTGCCGGCAAAGGACACGAGAATTATCAGGAAATAAATGGTGTTAGAAAACACTTTTCAGACAAAGAAATTTCAGAAAAATATCTGGACGAATGGGCAAAATAAAAATTACACTTGCGGATTTATTCAATCTTCCTTCTGCGGTTATTTATAACCCGGATGAGTATAAACCGGTTTCATCGGTTCAGATTGATTCAAGAATAATTAAAAAAGGTTCATTATTCGTTGCTATCAAAGGGGAGAAATTTGACGGGCACAATTTTGTTAAAGAAGCTATTGAAAAAGGAGCCAGTTCGGTTTTAATTAATTCAAAAGAATTTAAGAAGTTCAGCTTCCTCAAACTTCCGGTTATTACGGTTGATAATACAATCGTTGCATTTGGACAGCTCGCAAACATTTGGCGCCGTAAATTAAATGCTAAAGTAGTTTCAATTACTGGAAGCAATGGAAAGACAACAACCAAAGAAATGACTGCCGCGTTGCTTTCGGAAAAATTTAGAGTTGTAAAAACAGAAGCCAATAACAACAATCATATTGGTGTTCCTCTTACAATTTTTTCTGCTGATGAAAAGTGTGATGTGCTGGTTTTAGAGCAAGGGACAAACCATATAGGCGAAATTCCATACTCGGCAAAAATATCCGAGCCTGATTTCGCTTTAATCACAAATATTGGACAATCGCATGTAGAGTTTTTGAAAAACAAGGAAACCATTTATAAAGAGAAATCGGCTCTGTTCGATGAAGCCGAAAAAAATGGCGGAGTAATACTTGCGAATTATGACGATCCATTTATAAAGAAAAATGCTGGTAATTATTCCAATGTAATTTCTTACGGCTTTAATGGAAATCCAAACATAAAAGGATTAATAAAAAGTTTTATGAAAGATGGCAGGACAGAATTTTCTGTTAAAGGCTCAAAGGAAGTTGTAAGATTACCGGTTTATGGTGACTCGAATGCAAAGAATTTTCTGGCTGCTTTTGTAATCGCAAAATTGTTAGGTCTTGACTGGAAGGAAATTAAATCCGGCGCTAATAAAATCCAAGCGGTTCATGGAAGACTTGAAGTAAAAAATTATAGAGAAGCAATTGTAATTGATGATACGTACAATTCAAGTCCTGATTCTATAAAAGCCGCATACAATCTTGTCAAAAAAATTAAATCATATAAAAGAAAAATTATTGTTCTTGGCGATATTTATGAGCTGGGAAAACAATCGGAAAAAATTCATACTGACTTAGCAAAAATATTTACATACAACAAAAATTTATTTGTGCTAACCATCGGAAAAATGATGCAGCATCTTACAACTGAATTAAGGAAGAAAAATATTAAATCAATTCATTTTCATCTTAGGGAAGCTCTTTCTCTATACCTTCAATACGAAGAGATAGAAAATTCTGTAATACTTGTAAAAGGATCCCGGGGAATGAAGATGGAAGAATTTGTAAACATCCTGCATAAAAGGTTTGAGTAATGCTCTACTATCTATTTGATTACATAAACCAGAAATTTAATCCGCCCGGATTCGATCTGTTCCGATTTTTAACTTTCAGGTCAGCTCTCGCAGCAATTACTGCTTTAGTTTTATCCTTCTACATTGGCCCAAAGATAATTGCAAAACTAAAAGCAAGACAAGTAGACCAGCCGATAAGAGACGATGGACCTATTACCCACAAGAAAAAAACCGGAACACCAACAATGGGCGGATTAATTATTCTTTTTTCCGTTACTCTGCCTGTAATTTTATGGAGCGATATAAAGAACATTTTTATTCTTCTCGTTCTCTTTGCAACCGTTATTCTAGGATTTGTTGGATTTATAGATGATTATCTTAAGGTTGTTAAAAAACTTCCGCAAGGTTTAATTGCCAGATACAAATTAATAGGACAGATTTTTGTCGGGCTGGTTGTAGGATTGGCGGTTTATTATTTACCAGAATTTGCCCAGTATAATACTCAAACAACACTTCCGTTTTTCAAGAACTTAAACTGGGATTTTTCTTATCTCTACATTCCTTGGGTTATTTTCATTATTACTGCAACATCGAACGCAGTAAATCTGACAGATGGTTTAGACGGACTTGCAATCGGAACAATGATTATAGTAATGATTGCGCTTGCAATAATATCCTACATGACGGGCAACATAATTTATGCGGATTATCTGAACATCATATACATGCCCGGAAGCGGCGAGTTAACAGTTTTTATTGCTGCATTAATAGGCGCCGGGTTAGGTTTCTTGTGGTTCAATTTTTATCCCGCTCAGGTATTTATGGGCGATACGGGTTCGCTTGCTCTCGGCGGTGCTTTCGGGGTTATAATGATTGTTATTAAGAAGGATTTACTAATACCGATTCTTGGCGGAATCTATTTCGCAGAAACTTTATCTGTAATTATTCAGCGGCTTTATTTCAAATACACAAAAAGAAAATATGGCGAAGGCAGAAGAGTATTTAAAATGGCTCCTATCCATCATCATTTTGAAAAGCTCGATTGGGCGGAACCCAAAATTGTAATTAGATTTTATATCATAACAATAATTCTAGCAATAATCAGTCTGGCATCGTTTAAGATAAGATGATGGAAATAAAAGGAAAGAAAATATCTGTTATTGGCGCTGTTAGAAGCGGAGTTGGTGCTGCTAAACTTGCAAAAAACCTCGGCGCAATTCCATTTGTGAGCGATAGCAGTCCCCGGGAAAAACTTGTTCCTTGGATCTCTAAACTGGAGGCTGAAGGAATTAGTTACGAATGCGGATGTCATTCTGAATATGTATTCGACTGCGATTTTATTGTTACGAGTCCTGGCGTTCCAACCGATTCCGAAATTTTAACCGAAGCAAGCAAAAGAAAAATTAAAATAATTTCTGAAGTCGAATTTGCTTCATGGTTTTGCAAGGGAAAAATCATTTCTATTACCGGAACAAACGGAAAAACAACTACTACTTCTCTAATGGCTCATTCATTGAACGAATGTGGAATTAAAACTTATGCGGCTGGTAACATCGGCTGCGCATTTTCAGAAATTACTCGGACTGTTAAAGAGGATCAGTTTGTTGCTCTTGAGACATCAAGTTTTCAACTCGACTTTATTGATAAGTTCAAGCCCTTTATTTCGACAATACTTAATATTACTCCAGATCATCTTGATCGTTATGATAATAGTTTCGAAAAATATATCGCATCAAAAATTAAAGTTACAGATAACCAGAACGAAAATGATTTCTTCCTTTTCAACGCTGATGATGAAAATTCCTTTTCAACAATGAAAAATGCCAGGGTTCAGAAACTTAGTTTCTCATTAAAGAAAGAAGTTCCCGCGGGTGCATATTCAAGAAATGGAAAAATGTTTTTTTCATGGTTCGGAAAAACAGAAGAAGTTGCATCTGTAAACGACTTATTTATAAAGGGTGATCATAATGTTGCCAATGCACTTGCTGTTCTTGCAGTTGCAAAAACTTTGAATCTTCCTAATAGAAAAATAAGAGAATCGTTTAAGTCGTTCAAAGGCGTTGAACACAGAATCGAATTTGTAAGAGAATTAAATGGTGTGGAATACGTTAACGATTCTAAAGCAACAAACGTAGATTCTGTAATTGTTGCATTAAAGAGTTTTAATAAGCCGATCTACTTAATACTTGGAGGGAAAGATAAAGGAAATAATTACGATGCGATAAGAGATTTGGTAGAAAAGCATGTAAAGAAAATATATGCAATTGGTGTTTCTGCACAGAAAGTAAAAAATTATTTTCAGGAAATAGTTGATACAGAAATTAAAGATACACTCGAGGGTTGTGTTAATGCTGCACATAAAGAAGCAGAACCGGGAACTGTATTACTTCTATCCCCGGCATGCGCAAGCTTCGATATGTTTACTGATTTTGAACACAGGGGCAGAGTTTTCAAACAAGCGGTTAATAACCTGAAATGAAAGGATTAGTAAAAATATTAATTGTTCTTGTCCTTGCTTTTATGCTGCTTGGCGCTATTATGGTGTTTACTGCAAGCGGAACCTACAGCGTAATTAAATTCCAGAGTCTTTACTATTTATTCAAATCCCATTTATGGAAAGTGATTGCTGCGGGATTTCTCTTTGTAGTCTTTGCAAATATCCCGTATGATATTTACAGAAGGTACAGCAAGCCGCTTCTGATTGGAATAATAGGCGTTTTAATAGCTACATACATATTTGCTCCAAAAGTTAAAGGCGCTTCAAGATGGATCGATCTATGGATTATCCAGTTTCAACCTTCAGAAGCAGCTAAATTAATTCTGATTATGCACCTTGCTGTGATGCTCGAAAAATTTGGTCTGAAAATAACCGACTTTAAGGAAGGATACGTTTTCCTGTTAATATGGATTGTTATAATAAGTTTCCTGGTTCTAATACAGCCAAACGTTAGCACAAGTCTCATTATAGTATCTACCGGATTTGCGCTGTTGTATGTTGGAGGAGCTAGATTAAAACATATATCGTTCACATTTTTTACTGTTGCTGGTTTTGCAAGCATTGCAATTGCTATCTTCAAACATTCGCGCGAAAGAATATTATCCTACTTTCAAAGTTTAATAACAGGTAGTGATATTAATATTCAGGTAACCCAGGCAAAGATTGCATTGGGAAGCGGCGGTTGGTTAGGAATTGGTTTAGGACATAGCCGGCAAAGTGATTTATTCTTACCAGAATCTTACGGCGATTTTATCTTTTCTATTTTGGGTGAAGAGATGGGACTTGCCGGAACAGTTTCTGTTTTATCTGCTTACTTATTTCTTTTTCTGATATGTCTTGTAATTGCAAAAAAGGCTCAGGATAAATTTGGTCAGCTCCTTGTTTTTGGATTAGGATTTAACATTCTCTTTAGTGCATTTATTAATGCCGGCGTTGTTACCGGATTATTACCAACAACAGGAATAACATTACCATTTATAAGTTTTGGAGGAACGTCAATTATTCTGTTCGCCGTATCAGCAGGAATAATTGTAAATGTAGCGTTGGAATCATTAAAAACAGAAGAACTTAAGATTGCTCAGGTAGGATGAGTTCAACAAGAATATATCGTTTTCTGTTTGCCGGCGGAGGAACCGGCGGGCATATTTATCCCGCTCTTGCTGTTGCGCAACAGATAAAGCTTCTTAAACCAGAAGCAGAAATTCTCTTTGTCGGGGCAAAAAAGAAAATTGAATCAAGAGTAGTTCCTCAATACGGTTTTAATTTTAGATCAATCTGGATTAGCGGCTTCTCCAGAAAATTTACCATCAGCAATATTCTGTTTCCATTAAAAGTAATTGTTTCGATGCTTCAGTCTTTGTTGATTGTAAGTAAGTTCAAACAGAAAGTTGCTATTGGATGCGGTGCTTATGTATCCGGACCGGTTATTTGGGCTTCTTCGGTTCTTGGTTCAAAAATAATTTTACTCGAGCAAAATTCGTATCCAGGAATTACAAATAGAATTCTGGAAAAGAAAGCAGAAGAAATTCATATCTCTTTCGATGAATCGAAAAAATATTTTAGAGATCAGAAAAAATTAAAACTTACCGGCAACCCCGTAAGAGTGAACCTAAAAATAATTGATAGAGAAGAAGCATTAAAGCAATTCGATTTGGACCCTGTCAAAAAAACTGTTCTTGTTCTTGGAGGAAGCGGCGGCGCACAAACTATTAACGATGCTGTTGCAAATTCAATTTCTGAATTGATTCAAAATAATATTCAGATTATCTGGCAGACAGGTCAATTCTATTTCGAAGAAAATAAAATGTATGAATGCAAAGATGTAAGGGTGTTACCTTTTATTGAAAATATGTCTGCGGCTTTTTCTGCATGCAGCATTTTAATTGCAAGAGCCGGTGCTACAACTATTGCAGAAGTTTCTTACCTCTCGCTTCCAGTAATTTTTGTCCCTTCTAGAAATGTTGCTGCTAATCATCAATACAAAAATGCAAAAGCTATAAGCGATGCTTCTGCGGCAATTTTAATTGAGGACAAAAATCTGAAATTGAGTTTGAGTAAAATAGTTATAGAAGTTATAAACGACGATAAGAAGCTTGCTGAATTAAGAAAAAATATTTCTGCATTTGCAAAACCGGATGCAGCAAAAGTAATAGCAGAAAGCGCTATTAGATTGGCTGAGGCAATCTGATAATGAATAAGATTAGAAAAGGAATTCTTATATGATGATGAAAACCGTAAAAAATGTTCACTTTGTAGGAATTGGCGGTATTGGTATGAGCGGTATTGCAGAGATTTTATTGATTCAGGGATTTAACATTACCGGCTCCGATCTTAATAAATCCGATGTTACAGATCGTCTCGAAAGTCTGGGTATTAAAATTTATGAAGGACACTCTGCAGATAACTTGAAAGATGCAGATGTAGTTGTTTATTCGTCTGCCGTTACACTCGATAACTCCGAAGTTAAAGCTGCCCTGGAAAGAAAGATCCCTGTAATTAAAAGATCTGAAATGCTTGCTGAATGTATGAGAATGAAATATGGAGTTGGAATTGCCGGTACTCATGGTAAAACAACTACAACTTCAATGGTTGGTTTAGTATTAACAGAAGCAGGTATCGATCCTACTATTATAGTTGGCGGAAAACTAAGCGGCTTGGGTGGAACTAACGCGCGCCTTGGTCATAGCGAATACATTGTTGTTGAAGCAGACGAATTCGACCGTACGTTTTTGAAATTAGCACCAGCTATTGCTGCACTTACAACACTTGAAAGAGAACATTTAGATACATATAAGGACCTGGATGATATTAAAGGTGCTTTCGTAGAATTTGCTAACAAAGTTCCATTCTTCGGTTATGTTGTTCTCTGTCTTGATGAACCGGCGCTTCAGGATATAATTCCTTTGATCAACAAAAAAATATTTACTTACGGTTTAACACCGCAAGCAGATATCCGGGCAATCAATATTACTCATAAAGAAAGATCTACAGATTATACTGTTGTCTACAAAGGAAAAGAGCTTGGTAAGATAAAACTAAACATTCCCGGTCTGCACAACGTAAGAAACTCATTGGTTGCAGTAACAATTGCTCGCGAAATGGGTGTTGAATTCGAAATAATAAAAAAAGCACTCGAATCATTTACCGGAGTTTATAGACGGTTCGAAAAAAAATATGAAAATGACATAATGGTAATAGATGATTACGGGCATCACCCCACAGAAATTAACGTTACACTCGATGGAATTAGAAGAGGATGGAACCGGCGGCTGGTTGCGGTTTTTCAGCCTCATCTTTATTCGCGGACAAGAGATTTTTATCAGGAGTTCGGACGTTCCTTCTTGAACTCCGACGTTTTTATTTGCACCGATGTTTATCCTGCAAGAGAGAAACCAATTGAAGGAATAACCGGCGAACTGATTGCCGATACTGCTAAAAAATTTGGGCATAAAAATGTTTTTTATGAACCGGATAAAACTAATGTGCCTGAACTTCTTAAAAAGATTTATAAAAAGGGTGATATTATAATCACTTTTGGCGCAGGTGATATTTGGAAGTATGGCGAAAAATTTATTGAAATGATAAAACAAAAAAACTAATGACCAGAAAACAAAAAATATTTAATCTGTCTATTATGAGTATCTTGTTCGGATTACTGGCTTACTTTACCATTACCTTGCAGAAATCCGATTCAATCAAAGTAGAAATAATTTTGCTTGAGGGAAATATTCACCTTTCGAAAGAACAGTATTTTGAATTCGCAAACCTTCTGGATAAAAGCCAGTATCCTAATATTACGATACAGGTGATTCAAGACAGAATTCAAAAACATCCCTATGTTGCAAAAACTGATGTAATTTATGAAGGAAGCGGAAAAGTATCGGTTAGAATTTTAGAAAAAGAATTTGAATCGATAGTCCTGTTCAACAACGCCCAATATTTATTGACTGAAGATCTTCAATTGATTCCGCTACTTGCGCAAACCAGAAAGATTGATTACCCGTTTATTTCGAATCCGCTTCTCGAAAAAGCCGAACCAAAAAAATTCTATAGAAATAATTATGACTTAGTTACAGCAGCAAAAATTATTTCCACTGTTAAACTTAT
>DYHC01000054.1 GCA_020724325.1 Melioribacter roseus | reverse complement strand
TAATCCCGGTTCCTGTTGGCACGCTTATCAAAAATGCAGAAACTGAAGAGGTTATCGCAGACCTCGATCATCATGACGCAGAGGTGGTTGCAGCAAAAGGCGGCAGGGGAGGGCTTGGGAATGCCCACTTTGCAACACCTACACGGCAGGCCCCGAAATTTGCCCAACCAGGTGAAAAGGGTGCAGAGAAATGGCTTGTCCTCGAACTTAAACTCCTTGCCGATGTTGGTTTAATTGGACTCCCCAATGCAGGCAAATCAACATTAATCTCTGTTATATCCTCTGCAAAACCAAAGATAGCCGATTATCCTTTCACCACGCTTGTGCCTAATTTGGGCGTTGTAAAATTAGAAGATTTCAGGAGCTTTGTAGTTGCCGATATCCCTGGTCTTATAGAAGGGGCACACAGGGGTGCCGGACTTGGATTCCAGTTCCTACGTCATGTTGAAAGGACATCTGTTCTCCTTCATCTTGTGGATATTTCCGATATACTGGCAACCGACCCTGTAGATGACTTTGAAAAGATAAACAGGGAATTAGTATTATACAGTCCTGAGCTTTTAAATAAGCCCATGGCAGTGGCAGGCACAAAGCTCGACATTGCCCATGATAAAATCAGATTAAATAGGCTTAAAGAGTATTGCAAGGATAAGGGATTGGACTTTTTTCCCATGTCTTCAGCAACAGGCGAAGGGATAAAGGAGTTGGTAATGTATTTGGCAAAAAAAGTAAAAGAACTTTCCGATATTAACAATCTATGACATATGGATATTGTACTTTCTAAAAACCGAATACCAATACGGTTGACTCCTGAAAGGTGGCTTCATATTGTTGAAAACCATGATGATATGGCCGGCTTTTACGATGACGTATTGCAAACAGTCGAAGAACCGGATTTTATTTTATCGGGATATCAAGGAGCATTGATTGCTCTAAAAAAGTTTGATGAAAGAAGGTTTTTGGCTGTAATATATAAAGAGGTTAGCGAGGCGGATGGTTTTATTATAACTGCTTATTTTACGACAAAATTAAAACTTGAAAGAGAGGTGCTGGTATGGCAACGGCAGCAGTTGAAGAAACAGTAAGTGAAGCGATAAAGGCTATATCGCATATCATTAAAATGCCTGAAACAAAGATGTGGATAGATTATGACAAAGAAGCCGATGTCCTTTATATCAGCTTTAAAAGACCCCAAAGGGCAACAGATTCTGAAATGTTGAAAGACGGAATTCTGTTGAGGTATAAAGGCAATGAGCTGGTAGGAATAACTGTGCTTGAAGCATCAAAGAGAGGGTAAAGACGTTGAGGGAAGGGCATTGAGCCTATTTATGAATTAAGCCCTGCTGCTGAAAACACATTATGCCGCATCAGAAAAAGATGGATACTTTTACTTCAATAAAGGAATTATTATCCACTCTCAGCAGGGAGCATAAACTTCTTGCAGAAATGTTTGAGAAGCGTAAATCACTTTCTTACAAATATGATTTTGCTCTTGCAATGGTTGACTTTAATGAAGATAGAATTCAATACCTGATTAACCATTCAGTAATAAGACAGAACGGAACTTACTTGGAAATTGACGACCAGTTTTTACAGTTCTTTGAACAGGTGTTGGAGGTAAATGAAGAAATCAACACATCATACATCAACGAAAATATTCAGAATGTAAAACAGAACATTCTTTACTATTTGCAAGAGAACAATGAAAACAGAAAATACAATTATCTGAGAGCCGTTAAAAATGCTTTGAGGAAGATAGGAATAATCACTATCAGGAATGTTGTTGATTTGAAAAGAAACATTGACAACACTTTTAAGAACGAGCCGAACTACAAAATAAAAAAAGCAAAACTTGAAAACCTTGATAGAAAACGAATTGACATTAACGCTTTAATTGACCAAACCGAAAAGTTAATTTCAGAAGAAGAACAAACCTTTTTCAAATCTGCTTTAGATGAAGAACTGAACCGAATTATCATTCAGTTAAAATTGCAACTTAACGAGTGCCGGCACAACCTCATTGAAATTCAGAAACAAATTATTGAATACCTCAATCAAATTAAATATCAAAGTGGAGTGATTGAAAGGTTGCGTCAGTTAAAATATTTAAGAGATCAGTTTATTATCCGTCCGTCAACAAATATTGAATCCTTACTTGCAAAAAACAATGCTGTAATATTTGAACCCAATCCGATTTATCCACTAAAGTTGTCTTTAGATTATTTGCAAACTGATGATGCGGCATACGAAAGTATTCGAAAAATTTCTAAACGAGTAAGGTCAGGAGCAAATATCAAACTGCCCCTTGCTGGAAATATTTCCAATGAATATTTGGAAACAAAGATTGAAGAAGAAATACAGATCAATTTGGAAGAAGTAAAAAACAGTTTTGTTGCATCAGGAAATAACTTGTTTGAATTTGTGTTGGGCTACAACTTTGCAAAAGAAATTTCCTTCGATGAAAGAGTTACCGTTTATTGCCAGTTGATTTCCCAATACGAATCTATTTTAAATGTTACCGAAAAGTTTAATACACAAAAAGAGATTGAATATGCAATGGTTTATCCCATATAGAAAATGATATGCAAATACCAAAACAAACAGCAGAGATATTTGAAATACTAAGTAGAGGGCAATTTATTTGTTCAAACAGTTCGGATGATTCTGTTTGTAAACTTTATGGGATTATTGACGAAAGTTTTGGCGAGTTATACGATTACTTCGCAAGTATAAATTTTATTTTGGAACGAGGGGATGAATACTTTTATTTTTCCAGAGTAGAATCTAAAGTTGATTTAGAAAGAAAAATTGAAACTGCTTTCAAATGGATTGACATTATTGATTTTTTGAAAACCTTTGATAGCTCTTTTGGCTCAGGCTACCGCTTTACCCCTTCAGA
The DNA here is from genome assembly GCA_020724325.1 of Melioribacter roseus. Classification (GTDB taxonomy): domain Bacteria; phylum Bacteroidota; class Ignavibacteria; order Ignavibacteriales; family Melioribacteraceae; genus DSXH01. The sequence goes on along the minus strand of DYHC01000054.1, from coordinate 6,518 downwards.
CATACTTGTTAAACTTAATATGGATGCAGAACTAAAAACAAAGTTGGATGGATTAAGAAAACACAGCGGGGGAAAAGACAAGTTCAATGAAATCATTGATAAAATTTTGGAGTTGCTTGAAAAGGATAAATTCATCGAGCTTGAAAATGAAATTTCACACCTGTATAAAGTTCTTGCATCATTTAAGTATCTTGAGCAATTAGTTTTAACTATCAACATCCCCGAAGAAGTGAAAAATGAGATACCTGAATAAAATAATATTCATCAACAGTGCATCAATAAAGTATTCCGAAATCAGCATCGATGGAAATGTTCACTTTATTGGAACGCAGGGAGTTGGGAAAAGCACAATACTCAGGGCATTGCTATTTTTCTATAATGCAAACCAATTAAGGGTTGGTATTCCAGTTGGCAAAAAAAGTTTTGTTGATTTCTATTTGCCTTTTCAAAACTCTTATGTAATCTATGAAGTGAAAAGAGAATCGGGACCCTTTTGTGTTTTGGTTTTTAAATCGCAAGGCAGGGTTTGTTTTCGATTTTTTGATACAACTTATGATAAAAAATATTTCATTGGCAGCGAAGGAAAAGCTTTTGAGAGTTGGGATAAAACAAAGTTGGCTTTTGGCAGAGATATTAACTACACAAGGAAAATAGACAGCTATGAAGATTACCGCAATATCCTTTATGGCAACAGCAAAAGTATAACTTCTGAATTTAGAAAGTATGCCATTCTTGAAAGTAAACAATATCAAAATATACCGAGAACAATTCAAAATGTATTTCTCAATTCAAAATTGGATGCTGAATTTATCAAAGACACAATTATCAAATCACTAAATGAAGAAGATATCAAAATTGACTTAACAAATTACTCCCACCACCTGAAAGATTTTGAAACGCAACTCAGCGATATTAAGAAATGGACTGAAAAAAATAAGAGTGGCGAAGTAATTGTACGTAAGCAAGCGGACATAGTGGCGACAACTTATTCAGCAATAAAACATTTAGAAAGAGAGAAGAAGCAGTTAGCTATGCAACTTGTTTGGGCGCTGAATAATATTGAGAAACAGCAACCTAAAATTGTCGAAAAACTTGAAAGAGAAGAATCAAAGAGAAATAAGCTAAATGAAAAAGCATCCGAGATTGAAAAAACCTTTGACAAGAAAAAAGAGAAAATCCAATCACAAATTAGCGTTTTTAAAAATAAGATAAGTGAAGCAAACGCCAAAGCAAAGGAGTATGAACAAATAAATATTGAGAGCATTATTCAAAGGGTTGCAAAAAAATCTGACTTGGAAGGTGAGAGGCAAAATCTTTTAGAGGAAAGGGAATTACTATCAGCAAAGTTTACTGAAATCAACCAGAGATACGAAGCTCAGCTAAAGCAGATAGAGAATCAATTACAGCAATTTGAGAATAGCAAGCAGACCGAAAGACTTACTGCAAGAGAAAACCTGCAACTTTTTAAAGAAAATTTGACCAAACAATATGAAAAGCTTTTTGAGGAAATAAAGAAACAGCATCGGGAGGAATTACAACTTGCTAAAAATCTTCTTGAGGAAAAGAAAACTGCAATAAGCAATCTTCATATCAAGAAAGCAGAAATAAGGCACAAACGCTTTTATGAAACTGAAGTTGAAGAAGTTAAAAATGAAATCGTCAATCGTAATGAATCTATTCGTAAATCTGACAATGATATAAAACAATTCGGAGAACAAGTAAAAACTATTCAAAAGCATTGGGACTTAGAGAAAGTAAGAATTGAAGAAATTTTTGAAAACAAAAAGGGAAAATGCAGTGAGCAAATCAATAAGCTAAATAATGAAATTACTTCAATAAATGAGAAAATAGAAAACAGTAAAGATTCGTTTTATGGTTGGCTCAACGAGCAATATCCAGGTTGGGAAAAAACAATTGGTAAAGTAATTGACGAAGAAAATATTTTGTTCAAACAGGGTTTGTCGCCTGAAAGAATTTCCGGATCCGACCTGAGTTTTTACGGTATTTGTTTAAACCTAAACGAAATCAGCAAAACAGTGAAGACAGTTTCGGATTATGAGAATGATAAAACAGAATTGAACAGTCAAATTGAAACCATCCAAAAAAACATTTCGGAATTATCGGAGCATCTGAATAATGATTTAGAAAAGTTAAAACGTAAACATCAACCTAAAATCAATGAAATTAAAGATAATATTCGCAATAGCGAATATACAAGAGACCAAAGCAAAAGCAAATTAGAAGAAGCAAAAGTCAAATTAAATGATTTTACAAATAAGGCTGAATCTGAAAAGAAATTAGTGATAGAGAATATTGAAACTGAAATTCAGAAAGCAAGCGAGGGAATATTAAATGCTGAAAGTGAAGTAATAGAAATTGAGAAAAGCATCAACAAACAAGTTGAGCTAAAAAGAAAAGAAAAAGAAAGAAAGGCAGAAGCTGAACAGCAAAAAACAAGCGATATAGCCGCTAAGATTGACTTTGAAATTCAAAACAAGAAACAAGATTCTCAAAAAAGAACTGATGCTGTAAAGGCACAACAGCAAAGGGAATTATCAGATAAAGGAGCAGATGTAACAAGAATAACTGATATAGAAAAAAGAGTTGAGGATATTGACTCTGAATTGCATTTCATTGAAAATAATAGAGATAAAGTTGCGGAATATAATAAGGACAAAAGAGAACTTTTTGACAAGATTGATGAATTCAAATCCAAGAAAGATTTATTCGAACAGCAATTAGAAACCGAACTCACAAAACACAATCTACAAAAGCAAAAGCTATTTGATGAGATTGGTTTGCTTAATACTGAAATAGAAGCTATAAAAAAGGAACTTGATAATATTGGTATAGATTTAAAAGAGTTTGAATCGTTTAAACTCACTGATTGCTACAAAAGCATTGAAGAACCGACTAAAGAACTACAGGAAGAAAATAAAACAGATAAACGTTGCAAATCATTAATAGAAGAACTTAATCAATCCTACTATAAAGGCATTGACAGGTATAGAGAATTGCAGGAGGCAATCAATAAATTTAACGGCAATTTTTCATCACAAAATATTTTCAATTTTAAAACAAACCTTATTGAGAAGGCAGAATATTTTAAGTTTGCAGAGGACTTGAAAGAGTTTATTGATGAAGATAAAGTTTCCGATTTTGAGAGAAGAGTTAATGAACGCTTTGCTCATATCATTAAACAAATCGGAAAAGAAACAACGGACTTGCTTTCAAAAGAATGTGAAATACAAAAAGTAATTACCGACATAAATAAAGATTTTATTGCAAGAAATTTTGTGGGAGTAATTAAGAGCATTGAATTGAGAATTGTTTCGAGCGTCAACAAAGTTGTCCAGATATTAATTGAAATAAAAAAGTTCAATGATGAAAATATAAACGATTTAGGAACCGCCAATTTATTTTCATCGCCAGATCAGGAGGCAAAGAACAAAAAGGCAGTTGAATTGCTTAAACAGTTAGTTAAAGAAATCAGCGACTTTAAAGAGAAAGAAATTACACTCTCTGATTCGTTTGAATTGCAGTTTAGAATTGTAGAGAATGATAACGATACAAACTGGGTTGAAAAGTTATCAAATGTTGGTTCTGATGGAACGGATGTATTAGTAAAGGCAATGATAAATATTATGCTGCTGAATGTATTCAAAGAAGGTGCATCAAAACGATTCAGGGATTTCAGATTACATTGTATGATGGATGAAATTGGAAAACTTCACCCGAATAATGTAAAAGGTATTTTAGAATTTGCTAATAGCAGGAATATTCTACTTATCAATAGCTCCCCCACTACATACAATGCTACGGATTATAGATATACTTATCTTTTGGCAAAAAATACAGAGAATGTAACTACAATCAAACGATTAGTCAAAAAGGGTGCAGAAGTATGAAACTACCTTTAAGCACAGCGGAGAAATTATTGCTGCTTGCAAGCGGAGAAAAAATTCCTGCAAGCAGACTCAAACACCCCATTGTTAACGATTTAATTTCAGAAGGAATAATATATAAACAAGGCAGAATTAAAAGCACATTACAGATTTCAAATAAAGAGCAATTATATCTTTACTTGCGAAACCATTTTGCTATTAATGACCTTCATTCCTATATTGAGACATACAAGAAAGAAAATTTAACCCGCGCTGAACTTGTAACAGTTGCTGCTGATTCAAAACTAAAATCTGTAAGAACTTTCAAAGGGTTTTTAGTGAACTGTTATACACCAATACAGGCGACACTAAACAGTGAATCAATAATAATTTATCCAAAAGAAGGAACATTCAATTTCATTTATGACTTTGAAAATTTTATTCCTGAACCGGACATCACAATTGTTGGAATAGAGAACCCCGAAAACTTTCGGTATATTCACAAACAAAGGTATTTATTCAAAAATCTAAAGACACTTTTCGTTAGCCGTTACCCTCAAAATCAAAGCAAGGACTTAATTAAGTGGCTTCAATCACTGCCCAACAACTATTTACATTTTGGCGATTTTGATTTTGCAGGAATAGGAATTTATCTTAATGAATTTAAGAAATATATTAACGACAGAGCAAACATTTTTATACCTGATAACATTGACAGTTTAATTAAAAATTCAGGCAGTAAAAAAAGATATGATGAACAAAAAATAAATTTTGACATCAGCAAAATTAAAGAAGAAAATCTTTTGGAGTTAATCGCATCTATTCACAATCATAAAAAGGGGTTAGACCAAGAAATATTTATATAAATTAGTGATAAAATTATATGCAACAGAGTTTCACTTTTAAGAAAGAGGAAATCCCTTTATGAGCAGGATAGTCATAAAAATCGGCAGTAATATACTCACAGACAGAAAGGGCGGCTTGAATCAGAAGAGGATTCATTCCATTGCAAGAGATATATCCGATATGTGCAAGGCTGGCTATGAAATTGTGGTTGTATCCTCTGGTGCAGTTGCAGCAGGCATGAAAAAGCTTGGTCTGAAGGAAAAGCCGAAGGACATAAGGCTCAAGCAGGCTGCAGCAGCAGTTGGACAGTCTTCCCTCATGTGGGCATATGAGAAGAGTTTCGGCGATTTCGGCAAAAAGGTTGCACAGGTGCTTCTTACGAGAGAGGATTTTTCTGAAAGGGGCAGGTATTTGAATTCCAAAAACACCCTTATCACACTCCTCTCTTACGGAATAATACCGATAATCAATGAGAATGATACTGTTGCTACAGATGAGATCAAATTCGGAGACAATGACCAGCTTGCTGCCCTTGTGTCGGGATTAATAGATGCAGAGAGGCTTATTATCCTCTCTGATGTGGAAGGGCTTTATTCGTCAGACCCGACTAAAAACCCGGAAGCAAAAATAATCCCTTTTGTAAGTGAAATCTCACCTGAATTTGAGGCAATGGCAGGAGGCGCCGGAAGCGCTGTTGGTACAGGCGGAATGTATTCAAAGATACTTGCAGCAAAGAAGGCTGTATCCTACGGCGTAAAGGTGAATATTATAAGCGGCAGAAAGAAAGGGCTTATAGTATCACTCCTGAACGGTGTCCACATTGGTACCGAATTCAAGCCGCAGATAAAGAAGATTTCATCCAGAAAAGGCTGGATCGCCTATGCCATAAGACCGAGGGGGAGTCTTGTTATCGATGACGGTGCTGTCAACGCCATTTTAAAAGCAGGCAAAAGCCTTTTACCGTCAGGCATTGTGAGAGTTGAAGGCGTATTTGATACCGGCGATGCAGTTTATTGTGTTGACCTTCATGGCAACCGTATTGCAAAGGGCATAGTGAATTATTCCTCGCAGGACACAGAAAAAATAAAAGGTAAAAAGACCACAGAGATAGAATCAATCCTCGGCTACAAATATTCCGACGAAGTAGTACACAGGGACAACATGGTCGTATTAGCCTAACTTCGAAAAATCTGCAATCCGGAGAGCAAGCTTCTGTATATTTTTAATCAATGAAAGGCGGTTCTGTTTTATCTCCTCATTTTTATCCATGACAAGCACCTTGTCAAAGAACCTGTTTATGGATTCTTTGAGGCTCGATAAAAGCCTGATCGCATCATAATATTTGTTCTCCTCAAGAAGTGAGTTTATCTCAGGAGTTATGGATTCCACCTCTTCATGAAGATTTTTTTCTTCTTCCTGTACGAACATCTCTGTATTTACAGGAGGCACTTCATTTTTGGGAGAGATGTTGTTGACCCTTTTAATAGCGAGGATGAATGACTCATAATCGGAGTCTTCTTTAAATTTCTGTATGGCATCGAGCCTTTCTTTTACAGTGTAAAGCGGCTTGTCTTTAACAAAGTTCATGACGGCAGATATGGAATCAAGGGGATAGCCGTGTGACTGGAACAAAGGCTCTATTCTCTGCTCAAAAAATTTGATGAGGTCATTCATGAGGACTTCTTTATTATCAAGCTCAAATGCCTGCAATGACTTATCCAGTAGTTCGAAAATATTAAGGTTGTAACGGTTCGTTATGAGTATGGAAATTATTCCCAATGTCTGTCT
>DYHC01000053.1 GCA_020724325.1 Melioribacter roseus | reverse complement strand
TTAAATATTTCAATAACCTTAAACCCGGATTGGGCGATCGGTTCGCTAAATTATATAAAGATAATTATCATATTCACCGCTCATTCGAAAAAGGTGAATTAACACGCAATCAGTACCTTACACAAATGATCGAATGGCTGGATGGAACAGTAACCGGTGACGAATTCTCCAAAATTTATTCCGATATCTTTACTCTCAATCAAGATGTAATAGATTTACTTCCCAAGCTTAAAAAACATTATACGCTCTGCCTTCTCTCTAATACGAATGAGATCCATAAAGAATACGGCTATCAGCATTATCAATTCTTAAACAACTTCGATAAATTGTTCCTTTCTCATGAAATAGGTGCAATTAAACCCGAAGAAAAAATTTATAGAGTTGTAGAGAGATTTACGGAAAAACCATCTATCGAACATTTGTTTATTGACGACATCTACGAATATGTTGAAGGCGCGAGAGCGTGCGGCTGGGATGGAATTCAATTCAAATCTTACGAAGATTTGCTTGTAGAATTAGAGTCAAGAAAAATTTTGCTCAACAATTTTTAACCAGCCTCTTCAATCCATTTCTTCCAGGTTTCCGGCTGGTATCCAATCGTAACATCGCTGCCGTTTCTTACAACGGGCATTTTAATAAGAAGCGCATCATTCAATAATTCTTCCTCAATATCAAAACGCATGTATTGCATATTTCGCTTTTTAAACTCTTTTCCATCGCTGTCAATTAATTCTTCCATTGGAATTTTTTTCACAATATTATCAAGTTCACCTTTTGCCAAACCCTTCTCGTTCAAATCCCTAAAATGGAACGGAATTCTTCTCTCCTTAAAGTACCGCTCGGCTTTTCGTGTATCGTTACAACTTTTTATTCCGATTATTTGAATATTCATAACAAAATCAAAGCAATGGTTAAATCATTGTTTAGCTTAATCAAAAATTATATTTTGCACCGCCAATTTAATCATTAGAAAACTTTTTGGAAGTGTTATGAATAAAAAAGCAGCCATTTTTACAATATTTTTATCGGGATTAATAATTATGAACTGCTCAACAGAACAGAAGCAAGACGACTTTAAGTATGTAACCGAACAATTTGCTGATTTGCGGATTCAGCGTTATAAGGTGCCCGGGTTTGAGGATTTAACGCTGCGTCAAAAAACGCTGCTCTATTATCTCTACCAGGCAGCACTTTCAGGAAGGGATATTATCTGGGATCAAAATTACAAACACAATTTATATATAAGAAGAACTTTAGAGGGAATTGTAGAAACATACAGCGGCGATAGAACTACACCCGAGTTCGCAAAATTTTTAGAGTACACAAAACGTGTCTGGTTTTCAAACGGAATTCATCATCATTATTCCAGCAAGAAATTCACTCCAGAATTTTCTAAAGAATATTTCCGTCAACTTATTTCTGGATCCGATGAATTCTCATTACCGCTTCAGAATGACGAAATGATCGACGACCTGCTTAATAAACTAATACCGATACTTTTCGATCCGAATATTGATTCGGTAAAAGTTAACCAGAATCCCAAAGCAGATCTGGTAAAAACATCTGCCGTTAATTTTTACGAAGGAGTTACTCAAAAAGAAGTTGAAAACTATTATGCAAAGATTATTAATCCGGATGATCCGAAACCGGTTTCCTACGGGCTAAATTCCAAATTGGTTAAAGAAAATGGTCTGGTGGTGGAGAAATACTGGAAACGCGGCGGAATGTATAATGCGGCAATTAAAAAAATTGTCTTCTGGCTTAGCAAAGCTCTCAATTATACTGAAAGCGATCGGCAGAAGAAAACTCTTGAATTATTAATTGAGTATTACGAAACAGGTGATCTAAAAAAATGGGACGAATATAATATTGAATGGGTTAAAGACTCTAATTCGTTTATTGATATTGTGAACGGTTTTATTGAAACATATAACGATCCAGTAGGTTATCGTGCTAATTACGAATCGGTGCTTTCTTTCAAAGATGTTGAAGCAACAAAACGAATTAAAGCGATAAGCGATAATGCTCAGTGGTTTGAAGATAATTCTTCAATTATGCCAGAACATAAAAAGAAAAACGTTACGGGAATTTCTGCTAAGGTTATTACGGTTGTTGTTGAATCCGGCGATGCTTCCCCTTCTACGCCGATCGGAATAAATTTACCAAATGCAGATTGGATTAGAAAAGAACACGGTTCAAAATCGGTTAATCTCGGTAATATTGTTTACTCTTATAATAAAGCTACTGAGACGAGCGGACTGCTGGAAGAATTTACTTACTCTAAGGAGGAAATTAACCGTGCTAAAAAGTATGGCACGCTTGCAAGCGATCTTCACACCGATATGCACGAGGTAATTGGTCATGGCTCGGGTCAGTTGAATCCCGGCGTTGGTCAGCCGAACGAAACATTGAAGAACTACGCATCATCATTGGAAGAAACCAGAGCCGATCTAGTTGCACTCTATTTTATAATGGATAATAAACTGGTTGATATCGGTGTAATGCCTTCGCTTGAAACGGGCAAAACAGAATATGATGCATATATTAGAAATGGTTTGATGACCCAATTAGCAAGAATTGAATCTGGCGCAAATATTGAACAGGCTCATATGCGTAACCGTCAGGCAATTTCAAAATGGGTTTATGAAAAAGGGAAGGCGGAAAATGGAACAAGTGTTATCGAGAAAAAAGTTAAAGATGGTAAAACATACTTTGTAATTAATGATTATGATAAGCTAAGGAATTTATTCGGGCAGTTGCTGCGCGAAATTCAAAGAATTAAATCAGAGGGTGATTACGAAGCCGGTAAAAATTTTATAGAAAATTATGGAGTTAAAGTTGATCAGGAAATTCATAAAGAAGTTTTAGAACGTTATAAGAAACTTAATATTGCTCCTTATGCCGGATTTATTAATCCTAAACTTGTTCCGGTTATGGAAGGCGAAAAAATTATTGATGTTAATATTGAATACCCGGCAGACTTTACCGAACAGATGTTGTTCTATGCTAAAGAGTATTCGTTTTTGACAACATATAATTAGAAAGACCTGTATTTCCCTCTCCTAGCGCGCTCCGCCTTACAGAGCGAGGCGAACTAAAGAAGGGGAATTATGGAGAGATCAGATTGTCGCCGCAATTCTTCTGTAGTGGTATCCGTAAACCGCAAGCGTCATCGCAAGTGAAAATTTTTTCGGCTGCTTGAATAAGTTGTAAACAAACGTGCGCCAGAAATACCGCTTTCCTTTTTCCAGTACACCGATTATCCATACAAGCCGGAAAAAAGCTTTTATTTCTGTTAGTGTAGGCATTGAAGATTTCCATGACGGAACATTATACTCGTGTAAAAATGATTTTATCCTTCGGTAGTATTCACGCGGCGAATATATCGTATTAATTATTTCCGAGTAACCTTTGATCAGTTTACGGTAATTCATTTTTGGAATTATGTTGGTTGTGCCGTCCATATTATTGCCGTTAAAAGTTTCGAGAAGACGGTTTTCCTTTTTTAGACGATTATATAAATGAGTTCCTGTCGGTGCATTTAACAAACCTACCATGGCGTTTACAATTCCGCTGTTTCGGATAAAGTTAATCTGCTTTTCGAATATATCCGGCGGATCATTATCAAAACCGATTATAAATCCTCCCGAGACAATCATTCCGTATTGCTGCAATTTTTTTACCGATGATACGAGATTACGGCGCAGATTTTGTGTCTTACCACATTCGTTCAAACTCTCGTCATTTGGTGTTTCTATCCCGATAAAAACGCTTACTATTGCTGCGTCAACCATTAATTTGATCAGTTCGTCATCATCGGAAAGATTTATTGAAACTTCCGTGATAAAACTGAAGGGGTATTTTTTTTCTTTTTGCCAATCAATAATTGCCGGAAGAATTTCGTCTTTCAGCTTTCTTTTGTTGCCGATAAAATTATCATCAACAATTGAAACGCTTCCGCGGTAACCGATATTGTAGAGATGGTTTAGTTCACTTAAGAATTGCTCCTTGCTTTTAGTACGCGGACGCCTTCCGTTTAACATAGTAATACTGCAAAACTCACAATCGTATGGACATCCGCGTGAGTATTGTAAACTGAGAGAAGCGTATTTTTTTATATCGAGCAATTCCCACAGCGGAATAGGCGTTTGAGTTATATCGGGAAACGTACCGGCGCTATATAAAAATTTTGGCGTACCGTTTTTCAAATCTTCTAAGAATAAAGGAAGTGTAATCTCAGCTTCATTTAGTACGAAGTGATCTATTCCTAAGAAATCCTGGTACTGTGTAGTAAACAACGGACCACCGGCAACAATCTTTGTCCCAAGTTTATTACATCGTCTAATAATTTCTCTAATGGAATTGATATGAACGTTCATACCGCTTAAAAAAACATAATCTGCCCAAAGTAAATCTTTATCTTCCAATTGTGATACATTTAAGTCAATTAACTTCTTTTCCCATTCGCTGGGAAGCATGGCTGCAACGGTGATGATTCCTAAAGGTGGTTCAGCAGATTTTTTTGAAACGAATTTTAATGCATCCTTAAAACTCCAAAATGTTAAAGGAGTCTCCGGGTACACTAATAAAATTTTCATCGCTACTCTCCAATTTGAATATCATTTTTTCCTGGTTATGTGTTTGCTTCTTTCTCTAAAAATGAATTTTCTTTGATGCATTATGTTGTTTTTTCTGATTACATTTTGTAAAAGAAATGTAAAAGTTGTCTGCTGATTATTTGACATTTGATATTAATCTGTGATATTTAGAGTCGCAGAGAATTCTCATTCCGGCTAAATGGGACACAAAAGATAAATGAAAAAAAAGCATTCGCTTCTTATACTAATCCTTGCATTTATATTTGCTCAATTTGCATGGATGGGCTTACTCGGCTTGTGGATTTACTGGTATGTTTCAAATTATCTTATTTTTAAACAAGTCGGCGATAAACTTTCTCCTCAAATCGTTCTGGACAGCCCGAACGTTTTTATTTTTGTCGGCGGAATTATCTTAATTGCATTAATTGCAGTTGCTATGTTTTTTATATTTCGAAATCTCACCGTGCAAATAAAACTAACCAGGTTGTACGATAATTTTATAGCGAATGTTACCCACGAACTAAAATCTCCTTTGTCATCAATCCAGCTTTATTTGGAAACATTAAACGTGAAGCAAGTACCGCCGGAAAAGAGGGATGAATTTTTAAAATTGATGATGAAGGATGCAAACCGGTTGAATAAACTTATCAATTCGATTTTGGAAATATCACGTTTAGAACAAAAAAGAATAGCTCATGATTACCATATTTATAATGCAGACGAGATTGTAGTTCAATTGGTAAAAAATTCTTCGGAACAGTTCAGGATTCCTGAGGATGCTATTAATATTAACGGCAGCGCATCATGCAAGTGTGTGCTTGATAAGGATGCTATGCAAATAGTATTTGATAACCTTACCGATAATGCTGTTAAATATTCAAAGCAGCCGGTACAGATATCGGTAAAGCTTTCACGTAATCCTAAAAAATTTATGGTTGAGTTTGGCGATAAAGGAATTGGTATTTCTCAAAAATATCATAAAAAAATATTTCAGAAGTTTAGCCGTATCGATAATAAAGACATTCCCACTGTGAAAGGAACAGGTCTCGGTTTATACTGGGTTAAGGAAATTATTACATTACACGGGGGGAAAATTTCAGCATACAGCGAAGGGAAAGAAAAGGGAACAAATTTTATTATTGAACTCCCCATCTACATGACGTCGAAAAAGTTTTATATAAATTCACTTTTGAGAAGAACTTCAAAAAAAGAAAAAATAATGGCTGGAACAGATGGAGAGTAACATTTATAAAGGTAGGAAAATTTTATTAGTCGAAGATGAAGAAACTCTTGCGGTAGGATTAGAATTCAATTTTAGCGATGAGGGTTATTTGGTAGACTGGGCTAAAGACGGGAAAGAGGCATTGGAAAAGCTGAATACAAAAGATTATGATTTGATCATACTGGATGTTATGCTTCCATATTATAGCGGTTACGAAATAGCGCGCAAGGTTAGAGATAAATTACCGCAGATGCCTATTTTGATGCTGACTGCCCGAACATCCGCGGAAGATAAAATTAAAGGTTTGGAAGTTGGTGCAGATGATTATATGACGAAACCATTTCACCTTGAAGAACTTTTGCTGCGTGTAAAAGGAATGCTGAAGCGGAAAGATTGGTATAAATCCTCTTCCGATGTAGAGCCGGTTTTTCAATTTGGAAAAAACAAAATTAATTTTGATAACCTGACATGTACCAGCGGGGCAAAAAAATTTGTTTTAACACAGCGCGAAGCTATGGTTATGAAATATTTAATTGATAATAAAGGAAAGATTGTTTCACGCAAAGAATTGCTTGAGAATGTATGGCATACCAGCCCCGAAATTGAAACCCGGACGGTTGATAATTTTATTGTTCGTTTAAGAAAATATTTTGAGCATGATCCAAATAATCCGAAATATATAAAAAGTATTCGTGGAGCGGGTTATTGTTTTGAGGATTAAACCTGCAGCCCGTTGTTATATTACAACAGTGGACTAATGTTATTTCCGATTTTGAAAAACAACATTTGATTTATGGACCCCGATTCTCCCGTTAAAAACACGGGATGCAAAAAACGCAAAAGCATTGGGACAAGCATGGATTTTAAATTTCAAAGCATCTTAAATCCGAAATCCATGTTCCGTATTCTTAAACTGATTCTCTTCATATATAATTTGGGTAATTAATTTATTCCGCACATTCCATTTGCGCATCCGCCGTAGGATGGAACGCCGCAGCTTCCATCGGAACATGTACCGCCGCTGTAATCAGACGAACTTCCTATTGAAGCACTAAAGGATGAAAGAAGTTTTTTGGAATTTTTTGACTGGCAATCAGGACAGATTACTTCTTCCAGATTTACAGATGACTTATGAAGCACATCAAATTTTTTACCGCAGTCGTTACATTTGTATTCAAAGATAGGCATAGATAACTCCTTATTTAGAAATCTTTGTTGATAATGTTCCAATGTTTTCGATTGATCCTTCAATTAAATCCCCGGGCACAACTTTTCCAACACCTTCTGGTGTGCCGGTAAAAATCAAATCGCCTTTTTCAAGCTTCATTCTTGAAGAGATATATTTCACAATTTCAACGGGCGAAAAAATCATTTTTGATAAACTAGAATTCTGCTTAAGAGTTCCGTTAACTGAAAGGGAAATATTTTCAACTCCTTTTAGACGGTAATCTTTTTTCAAAACAACATCAGATAATACAGCAGCGGTATCAAAACATTTTGCAAGGGTCCATGGCTCGCCTTTATTCTTTAGCTCAAGTTGTAAATCACGTAATGTCATGTCAAGTCCAACCGTATATCCGCCTATAGCATTTTCTGCTGAGCTATCATCCGCGTTCTTAACATCGTTATCAATATACAGTACAAGCTCAACCTCGTGCTGAAGATCGTTAGAATAATCTGGATGTAATACATCTTCACCGGAAAAAATTACATTGGAAGCCGGCTTAAAAAAAATTATAGGGAATTCAGGTACTTCGTTGCCAAGCTCTTTTGCATGAGCCGTATAGTTTCTTCCTACACAAATAAGTTTTCCTATCGGAACCCGCTCACTGCTGTTTTTGAATTTTAGATATTTCATACTGCCCTATTAGATGGTAAAATTTCTAAATGGATTCAGCTTGTTGTTGGATGCTTGATACTGGATATTTTTTATCATCCAGCATCTGGAATCCAATATCCAGAATCCACTATCCAGCATCAAGATTCTTGCATCAAGAATCTTGTATCGAGAATCTTTTATTTAGTATCAAGTACCCAGCCTACGTTTTCTGCTCTTTCTTTTTAGCTGCCGGAAATAGAATGTTATTAAGTATTAATCTGTATCCAGGCGAATTCTTAAAAAGACTTAAATCCGTGGGCGGATCACCAACAGCATGCTGATAATCTTCCGGATCGTGCCCGCCGTAAAATGTAAATGTTCCCCGTCCGTAATTACCATGAATATATTTAACCTGATCGGTTCCTGCGCGTTCACCCAAAATGTAGACAGAATTTTTAATAGTTTTTTTTCTGTACATAGTTGTTTGCCCCATAAAACCCGCTATTACATTAACATGATTTTGTGTTAGCATAGTTGGAACGGGGTCGTACTTTGCTGAAAAATCGAACAACGAAAAATAGTCATTTCTCTGGTCGCCTACTTCAAGTGGTTGAATATCAATATCGCTGTATTCATATACAAGTGGATTCATCTCCAGAGTAAAATTTTCGAAAGCAAGTGTATTGGAATAATCGAGTTTGCTTTGAGCATCTGGATCGGGCGGATCTCCATCGTACATACGATCTACTATATCAACATTCATTGCAGAAAGAGTTATGTCGAACGAATCGGTTGCAGAACACATAGCAAAGAGAAAGCCGCCTTTGCCCACATAATTTTTAATAGCTTCAACCACAGCTTTTTCCATATCAGAAACTTTTTTGAAGCCGAGTTTTTTTGCTTCACGTTCATATAAAAGCTGCTGCTCGATGTACCATGCAGCGCCGCTGAATGATGCGTAAAACTTACCGAACTGACCGGTGAAATCTTCGTGGTGAGAGTGGAGCCAGTCGTATTTTTCAAGGTCGCCACGTAAAATTTCTTCAACCCAGATTTTATCGTATTTTACTTCGGCATAATCGAGTGCAAGCATAACGGCGTCGTCCCAAGGTTGAAATCCGGGCGGAACGTAAACAGCAATATTAGGAGCTTTTTCGAGCCGTACAACATCCATGTTCTGTTCTTCACTTTGAACAAATGCATATAATTGAATTGCTTCTTCATTAGATAATTGAGAAAACGAAACACCTTTTAGGCGGCATTTTAAAGCAAGTTGATCCGAGTAATCGAACATAAAGGAACCGCCGCGGTAATTTAGGAGCCAATCGCCCGTGTACCCATCTATTATTGCATTGAAAGTAACGCCGTATGCCTTAAGATGATCTGCTTGCTGAAGGTCCATATAAATAATAAGCTTGGACTGGGCAAAGAGTGAAGCAGCGAAAAGCAAAAGGATTGAAATAAATTTCATTCTAATTCTTTTTTATACACTGCAAATATAAAATCACTTTTGATTTTTTGTAAATGTAATAAATTGCTCTCGAATTGGATACATTTTTCAATAATATCCAAAGGTTCCGTTGCAACATTTAAAAAATTGTGTGCAATTCCGTTAAATAATAAGTGAAGAATTGTACCACCGTATTCTTTTAGTTGTACCAATCTGAATTTTTTATTCAGCTCCGGTAAAATATATGACGATTCAACTGCTTCTGATGGATCGCTTAAAATCATTCGCAATAATCCTGGTTTAAAAACTCTGTTTTTAACCAGACGGCTGTTGTAATAAAATCTGTATTTCTTGGGAATCTTTTGTAAAAGCAAATTTGTGTAGTATAATTGTTCCTTTGTCCACT
>DYHC01000052.1 GCA_020724325.1 Melioribacter roseus | reverse complement strand
TGCTTTAGCATCCTATAAAATTGCAGCGGAAATTGATAACTCTAACCCATCCAATGATATTAATGTTGCTCTTACATATGAAAAGTTAGATTCACTTTCTCAAGCCCAAGTCTATTTTGAAAGCGCACTTCAAAAATACCCATACGAGGATATTGTCTATACACTTGATAAACTAGCACAATTAAGCTATCGTTTGAAAAATTATAACCAGGTCTTAAATTTTGCAGAAAAAGCACTGGTACTAGAGCCAACAAGCGCCCAATCTTTGTTTTATTTGGCGTGTTCCTTCGATAGGTTAAATAAGACTAACAAAGCTTTAGATTATTATAAAAAAGCTTTAGTAGAGCTTAAGAAGGATGAAAAACATTCCAGAGAAGCTGAATATGTAAACGAACAAATTTCTCAAATAGAATCCAAAGCAAAAGAAAGAAAATTTTGGGAGGGAAGTAAATGAATTCTCAAATGGAAAGTATAATCAATTTGTATTTTGACGGGGAGCTTGATAAAAATAATGAAGCATTCCTTTTTTCTGAACTATCCCGCAATGAAGAGTGCCGGGATTATTTCAGGCAAGTAAATAGGTTTAAGAATATGATTCAAGTGACCAATGATGAATTCCCGCCCGAGCTGGATCGGAGAATTCTTAATTCTGTAAAAAGCACTAAGCCGAAAATAGAATTTCGCAGAAGTATCTTCCCGGTTCTTTCTTATTCGCTAACAATAATAATGTTAATCGTCAGTTTGTTTTTGTTTATGGAGGTTCGTGAATACAGAAGCGAAATACAAAAAACATCCGAGCGGTTACTGGAACAGCAGAAAACGATTAACCTGCTTATAAATAGTCTGCCGCCGGTTGAGGTTGAAACGGAATTGAAAAACACTGTAATTATAAGAGCAAATTTGTGAGGTGTAAAATGAGAAAAATATTAATTGCATTTAGTCTCTTCTTCCTATTCCATGCGTGCGGTGAAAAGAGAAGTAAAATTGAACTAATCGAGAACAATGATATGATTTACTATTCTATTAATGAACTAAAGCATAAACCGATTCTAAAAAATGATCATAATGAGATTAAGAAGGAAATCAAATCATTATTTTTAAGGAAAGTAGACAGCTTAGAAGCTCAAACATTCCCAATATCATTGTTATATGATTATTTTGTTGGTAACGACGGAAGAATTGAAAAACTAATGCCGGCAACTAAAATTAATCGCAATAGAGAAATAATTAGAAGTAGAGACTCAAACTTACCTGAAAACTATTTTACTGATATTGAACCCGAGTTAGTTAGAATACTTGAAAATATAGAGTTCACTTCTGATTCATCTCTTACCAAATTTAAAGGACTCCTTTTTATTGTGATTAGTAAAGAATTTAAGGAAATTGTGCCGGTTGTATCATTTGGTCTTGAGACTTCAGATTATTCATCGGGTACTGATATAACTAACGGCAGTCTTGAAGATGTCTATTTTGTTTTAGTTGAAGAAGCACCAGATCCAATTGGCGGAATAGAAGCGATTCAGAAAAAAATTACTTATCCGGAAGTTGCCAAGAGAGCAGGTATTCAAGGAAGGGTTTTTGTTAAAGCATTTATTGATGAAAAGGGTAATGTTAATAAATGTGAAGTTATTAAAGGGGTTCATCCCGCTCTTGACTCTGCAGCGGTGGATGGTGTAATTAAAACAAAATTTACACCCGGAAAACAAAGAGGTAAACCTGTAAAGGTTCAGGTTTCTATCCCAATAGTTTTTGCACTTAAATAAATCAATGACTAGATAGGATAGAAGGCAAAGTTCTTGTTAAAACATCAATAGATGAAGAGAGGAATGCTGCCGATGCGGAAATTGAAAAAGGGGCTAACAAACTTTTAAGTACTGCTGCTATAGATGCTGTTAAAGAATCAAAATTTATTCCCGGTGAGAAGAATAGTAAAAAGATAAAAACAACAGTATTTGTTCCAATTATATTCAAGTTGCATTGATAAACGAATTCGTTTTAGGGGGGAATAGGGCGGTTAATAAATCGCCCTATTTTTTATAAGCTTATTATATCGCTGTAAATTATAAATGCCATCAATGCAAGCAGCAGGAAAAATCCAGCATTCTGAATAGCAATCTTTACTTTAAGCGGTAATTCTCTTCTAAAAATTCCTTCAATTGCTATTATAATAAAATGACCGCCATCAAGAGCGGGGAAGGGGAGAATATTAATAATAGCTAAACTAAGACTTAGCATAGCAAGGAAAAATAGGAATGAACTAATTCCCGTGTCTGCCGAACGAGCAGCGTATTGAGCAATTTTAACCGGTCCGCCAAATGCCTGGTTGAATGCAATCTTTCCGGTAATAACATTTTTTAACATTCCGAAAGTTAAAACGGTGTATTGTCCAATGTTGGCAATGCTTTGAGTTAAACCGCCAATTATACCGTAGGTTTTGAATTCAAAATCTCCTGTATAAGCATTGGTTACAGCAATACCAATTTTACCTTCGATGCCGGGATTTATTAATGTTTTTAACGTGTCGTTACCGCGCAAATAAATCAATTCAATATTCTTTTGTTTATTGGAAGAAATTATTTCGACAACTTGTTCGCGTTCTCTTAATTGAATTCCGTCAATAGATAAAAAAATATCACCGGGTTTTATTCCAGCATCTTCTGCCGGCGAGTCTTTAAGCACGTCCTGAATAATTGGCTGAGTAGGATAAGGGAAAAGAAAAAATCCTTGTTGAGATGCTTCGGTTATAATTTTTCTGGATACTTCTAAAGTTTTAGATCTTCCATCTCTTTCAACAGTAACATGAACTAGCGGGGAACTGCTGACTAATAAATTTTCTACAATATCTTCCCAATCTTTAGCTTGGACGTCATTAATAGAAATTATTTTATCGTATGATTGAAATCCGGCTTGTTGAGCATAACTATCATTATCAACTTTACTGATAGTTGTAGTTTTAAAAACTTGTTTGCCTACAAAGAAATTAATTCCCCAGAAGATAGCAATTGTAAGAAGTAAATTCATTAATACGCCGGCAGTAATAACGAATAGTTTTTGAATAGTTGATTTAGACCGGAATTCCCACGGCTGCGGTTCAGATTCTATAAATTTAGTATCCAAGCTTTCATCAACCATTCCGGCAACTTTAACATATCCGCCAAGGGGAAAAACACATAATCTGTAATCTGTATTCCCTTGTCCGTTCCAATCCTTAGGCAAATTTCCCCATGTAAATCCATTCAGTTTACTGAAACCGCAAATTCTTTTTCCAAACCCGATTGCAAATATGTCAACTCTAATCTTACACAATTTGGCAGCAGCAAAATGTCCGAATTCGTGAACGAATACGAGAATGCCAACGGTAATTATAAAATATATTATATAATCCATTTATTACCTACCTTAAGAATATTTTTTATTGAGAAACTCTCTTGTTTCAAAATCGCATTTAACTAGAAGATCTAAATCGGCATTTCTTGTTGATGCGATTTTATTTAACGCTGCCTTAATTAACTCCGGAATCTGAAGAAATTTTATTTTACCGGAAAGGAATTTTTCAACCGCAATTTCATTTGCTGCATTTAAAATACAGGGTGCGGTGCCGCCTTCTTCAATTGCATCGTAAGCTAAATTTAGACACTCAAATTTATTAAAATTAGGTTCAAAAAACGTCAATCGTCCTATTTTTTTTAAGTCTGTGGTTACCCCTTCAAAACTATACCTTTCCGGGTAGGATAATGCATAAAGAACAGGCAGTTTCATGTCTGGTGTACTAAGCTGTGCTTTAATTGAACCATCGATAAATTCTACCATAGAATGAATAATTGATTGAGGATGGATTACTACTTCAATTTTATTCTTAGGAAGTTTGAATAACCAAAATGCCTCAATTACTTCTAAACCTTTATTCATCATTGTTGCAGAATCAATTGTTATTTTATTTCCCATTTTCCAGTTAGGGTGATTCAATGCTTCGGCTAATAGAACGTTTTCCAGTTCTTTTTTTTCTTTATTAAGGAATGGTCCGCCAGAAGCTGTTAATATAAGTTTATTAATTGAATTATTGCTTTCGCCAACAAGACATTGAAAAATAGCGCTATGTTCGGAATCAACAGGAATTAATTCCGAATTATATTCATGACATAAATTAAGAATAAGTTCGCCAGCAACAACTAATGTTTCTTTGTTTGCAAGTGCAATTCTCTTTTTTCTTTTAATGGCTTCAATTGTGGGTCTTAGACCGGCAAATCCAACAATTGCCGAAAGTAAAATATCATAATCAGCTTCTCTGGTAATTCGAATTAAACCATTTATTCCGCTTAATACTTCGCACGAAGATCCTATTCTTCTTTTCAATTCTTCAGCATCTGATTGGTTTGTTACAACAACACAGCTTGGTTTGAATTCCTTTATTTGCTCTTCAAGAGCGGCAATATTGTTGTTAACGCTTAATCCGGTAATCTTAAACCTTTCCGGCATCGAACGCACAATTTCAAGTGTGCTAAGTCCAATTGAACCGGTAGAACCAAGTAGTAATATTTTTTTCATTAATTAATGGATACGGTTAATTACCTATAAACCGATGCGTAATTGCTAATAGAAAATTCAATAAAACTATTAAGTTAATTGTAGTATTTAGTTTATAAATCTTTTTCAAAAAACTATAAGTCTCTTCAGTTGTTTGAACGTTTGAATTTAGTTCTGATTTTATTCCGGCTCTAATTTTTTTAGCAGCAGGAATTATCAAGACAAAAATAATCAATAAAAGAACAACCATTAAAATTTGTTTTGTTGCAAGCCAGTGATTTGCAGACATATCGAAAAATCCGTAAGCTGGATTGAGCAAGACCAAAACAATGCCGGTTATTAATATTCCGCTGGAACTGATAATACCCGGTAAATTGATAATAGTTAAATAAAGCGCGATCAGTGTTTTTTCCTTATCAGTTCCTTTGGAATTATAAATGAACCTTTTAATAATTATATCTGTTACTAAGCTAATTAACCACCCGCCGGCAAAGATGATGTGTAAAGTAATTAATGTTGGGTAATACTCCATAAAATATTCCTCAATTAAATTAATGGTTAAATATAGTAAAAATAGGAGCAGAATTTGTAAGCAGGCAAACACTCCCATATTTATTATGTCAAACCACCTTTCAACTATTCAAGTTCATTTATAAAATGCGAGGTTTAAATGAAAAAATATATTTACTGGCTCGTATTCTTGTCTGTTTCAGTTACAACTTCATTATTGGTGTCGCAAAGTTTCAGAGTGAGCCAAATACCAAATGGCGGAGTTAATTCCTGTGCTAATTGTCATGTAAGTTCCTTTGGCGGAGGTCCAAGAAATAGTTTTGGTCAAATAGTGGAGCAAAGCTTTCTTAATTCTCAGGGTAATGTTATGTGGGGCCCTCAACTAGCGAACCTCGATTCTGACGGTGACGGATTTTCTAATGGAGTTGAGCTTCAAAATCCTACAGGTAATTGGAGCGGTGGACCGGTTGGCGATCCTAGTAAGGTTACTAATCCCGGAGATCCATTCAGCAAACCAAATCCTACATCAATAGCAAAGGAAATTATTCCCGGGCAATACAAGGTACTAAATAATTATCCTAATCCGTTTAATCCATCAACTACAATTGTATTTGAAATTCCCAAAAGCGAGCATGTCTCTTTGCAAATATTTAACATAAACGGGGAATTGATAAAAACATTATCGCAAGAAAACTTAGAAGCCGGACGATATGAAAAAAACTGGAACGGTAAAGATGAATATGGAAACCAGGTTGTTTCCGGCGTCTACATCTACAGATTAAAAGCGGGCAATTTTGAAAAATCGAACAGAATGATTTTGTTAAAGTAATTTTATTACGGTTCAACTAAAATTAGAGGCAGGTATGAAGTTAAAACTTGGTTTAGTAATGATTATTGTTGGCTCATCATATATTTTACCACTGCCTCGTTTCGCTCTGCAGCAAAAGGATAAATGCATTAGCTGCCACGTCAATCCCACAGGAGGAATGATGCGTAATGAAAACGGATTTTTTTTCGGGAGGAATGTTGTTAGCATGTCCTCTCCAAGAGATAAAAATTTTACTATATCACCAAAGATTACAGATAATGTATCGATCGGTTTTGATTATAGGTCGCAACTAATTTATTCCCAGGAAAAGAATAGAGCTGATTTTCAGGAGATGACCGGCTCATTGTACTTAAATGCATCGATAACAAGTAATATAGATGTTATTGCCAGATACGATTTCCCAAATTCAATTTGGGAAGCATATGGAATTGCTAAAATTTTACCTAATGAAGGATATGTAAAAGTTGGTTCTTTCGTTCCATACTTCGGAATTAGGATTGATGATCATACATCCTACACAAAAGGAGGAGATTACGGACTGCTATTTTCCATTGGAGCAGTACAGGGATTGATTTATAATCCTCTCTATACAGAAACTGGAATTGAACTTGGTGTAAATATATCGGATTGGGGTTTGTTTACAGCCAGCGCAGGGAAAAGCCGGTTCAACAGAACTCTTTCTTCAGATCCTACTTTTACATCTAGAATAGAAATTAATTCATCGATTGACAAACTCGGATTTTTTGCAGGAGGTTCCTTTGCTTCAGCAAAAGTAAGGTCGCTTGGCAATATATTAAATACAATTCTTTACGGAACTTTTGCTGGAATTGGAACACAAAACTTCTCATTGATGGCGGAATATGATATAGCAAAAGATTTTCTTGCAAAAGGAATTGTATCCAGCGCTATGATGATTGAAGCATCATATTTATTAACATTAGGTTTAGAAGCTGTTGTACGATACGACCGGTTTAATCGAAATATTGATATCGAAAATGATGAATTAACACATCTAGTTTTCGGGCTCGAATTTTTTCCGTTTACCTTTGTTGAATTACGTCCACAATATAGAATCAATCTTGAAGAACCAGAAAAGGGAAATAACGCATTTGTCTTGCAGTTTCATTTTTGGTATTGATAATTGACATTGATTTTTTTTATGACGTAATAAAAAAAGCTGTTTCAAAAGAGATTGCCTTCCCCTCTCTTTCACTGGCTAATGAATTATAATTTTTGACATCAGTAGTGATAAGTAATAAAGACAATTTCGTTTCAAAACAGCCGTTCTGCCCCTCTACGACAAATTACTTTGCCGTAAAATTAATTTTAAGAACATTTTTAGAGGAGATTAGTTATTCTTACCAGTAATCCCCCCGTGCACTGTAAAATTCTATATGAAACTGGATAGAAGGATTATTCCCAAAAATTCTTTAAAATAGTTCAATAAAAATGCTGAGCTAAGGTAATTTGAGATAGAGGGCTTGTCAATACCCGAGCACACTGAATTTCCTAAGTGTGCGCACTGATTTTTCTAAGTGTGTATGATTAGGTGGACACTATTATTGTATTGATACATGTAATTCGTCTGACTTTTTTGCAAAATCACGCAGTTCTGACATTGTAGTAAATCCAAATTTTACTTTCATATTTTGTAAATGAGTTTCAACGGTTTTCTTTTCTATGTTAAGTTTTTCAGCAATCTCTTTATTATTAAGACCTTTTTTTAAAAGATGATAAATTTGAATTTCGCGATGAGATAATCCTTTCTTTAAATAATAATCATATTCATCCACATGAATTTCTAATTCGTTAGCCATTTTAGCTTTTATACTTGGATCATAGCCGTAAGTGAAATCAATTTTTTTGTCCGGGCCCACAATTGTTATTGATAAGAATAAAAAAGTATATAAAATAATTTTGGGAATGAAAGTATCCTGAACTAATTTAATATCTGCATAGTAATAATATGCTAATACAATACCAACAAAATATAAAACTATAAGAGGGATAAAAAAAAGTGTTAACTTGCCATCAATTTTTATTTCCTGCACGACTGTATTTGTAAAATAGACAAGAATAAATAACATGATAAATATCATTGATATCAATGATGTTATATCACTTCTTTCCAATACGAAGTAGAGCAAAATAAATAATATTAAACCGACCTTATATTTTTGTTTAATTCGAGGAAGTGAAAGTACAATTAACAAGTTACCGATAAGATAAGCCGGAATACTGTAAAGTGAGGAATTAAATATACTCTGTTGTATCAAAACCATCGAATCAGTAACCAATGAGAAGAAAAAGAAATAGAAATATTCGCTGTTCCTGAACCTGATAAGTGGACCAAGAGAAGAGATAAGAAATATTGTAGAAAAAAATCTCATTAATAAAGTTCTAAAGCGAATTAATGGTAGTAAAAATTAAAAATAAAGCACTAATCATCAAAGGAAAATCAGTTTACATTAATCAGAAGAATTTATTTTTTTTAATGCAGCCTTGTATCCGGTGGTTAAGTTATTAAATAATTCTTGGACGGATAATATCTCGTTTATTAAGCCAACTCCCTGCCCAGCTTCCATCATTCCGTTTTTATCATCGCCTTCAAAAATTCCAAGTCGTTCTCTTTTTTCACCAAGCAGAATTTTAAGATCTTCTTCCGAAGCTCCATTTAGTTCGGCTTTGTAGACAGAATTTGTAAATTCATTTTTAATCATTCTTACAGGACCGATCTTTCTGAATAAAAGAACGGTATCTTCATTTTTAGAGCTGAGAATTTTCTTTTTGAAGTTTTCATGTGCAGAAGATTCAACAGTTGCAGCGAACCTGGTACCAATTTGAACTCCCTCTGCTCCAAGAGCTATCGCAGCAAGTATTCCTCGTCCATCTGTAATGCCGCCGGCAGCAATTACAGGTATTTTAAGCATATCGGTCAATTGCGGTATTAATGTAAATGTAGTTAATTCATCTATTCCATTATGACCGCCGGCTTCTACACCTTCTCCAACAACAGCATCGCATCCTACACTTTCAGCTTTTAGTCCGTATTTAACTGAAGGAACAACATGAATAACAGTTATATTATTCTTCTTCAATTTATCTATAAATTTTCCGGGGTGCCCGGCAGATGTAAAAACAATTTTGATCTTTTCTCTTATAACAACATCAATAAGCTCCGCAGCATCTCCGCGTAACAGAGGTATATTTACGCCGAAAGGTTTTTGTGTTGCAGATTTACATTTAGAGATATGTAATTGCAAAAGATCCGGTTTCATAGAACCAGCGCCAATTAATCCTAATCCGCCGCAATTAGAAACAGCGCTTACAAGTTTCCATCCGCTTACCCAAACCATTCCGGCTTGTATAACAGGATATTCAATTTCAAGTAATTCAGTAATTCGGTTCTGAATTTTCATACATTATTATTTAGTGTTATCTAAATATAATCTAATTTGATAAAGGATACCCTATTAATTAAATTGGCTTCCGAAAATATAAAAATAAGGTTGTTATTGAGAGCAGTAATACCCGCAGCGGGGTTTGGAACAAGACTTAAGCCGCATACATATTCGCTACCTAAAGTGTTATTGAATGTTGGAAGCAAACCTATTTTAGGTCACATTATGGACAAATTACTAGAAGAAAATATCAA
>DYHC01000051.1:3275-9736 GCA_020724325.1 Melioribacter roseus | reverse complement strand
GCAAGACTTATGAATTTAATGTTCAACCTGTTAAGCTCATTTACAAAAAAGAAGTGTTCGAACGGACTAGTTACAGATTCAGTTTCATCAACAGAGACTTCAATTTCGAATTTATTAGGAGTGCATTTGGAAGCGAGGTGATCATACAACTTTTTTATATGAGCAATAGCTTTACCGTATTTAGTATAAGCTCTTAAGAAGTCATTAACTGTTACATTAATAGAAAAGTTTTTAGTAATCGTAAAAATCTTTCCAACGTATCTTTTCTCTGCATTAGGGAAGGAATCGTTCAATGCATT
Organism: Melioribacter roseus; assembly: GCA_020724325.1. GTDB lineage: Bacteria > Bacteroidota > Ignavibacteria > Ignavibacteriales > Melioribacteraceae > DSXH01. The sequence continues at coordinate 9,437 of DYHC01000051.1, read as the reverse complement.
CCATGGTAAACCGGAAGCAATTTTAAAGAGTTCTTCTTCGTTATAAATATCTGCATTATTATTGACATACTCGCTCGGATCAAATGTAAACATTGTAAATCCGGCTTCAAGCATACGGTCGATATTTTCAGTTGTTTTCAGGTGGTCGGCATCTGAGCCAAAACCGTTTTTGTAACCTTCTTGAAAGACAGCCCAAACAGCGGCATCCATTACCAATTCTGGTTTTCTATTCGTTCTAACAAGTTCCCGGATTGATTGCTGAGCAAGTACTGGAAAAAATTTGCTTCCATTTAAGGAACGGATATGACCTGCATTTGCCAAACCGAGGCGATCACCAAACCCAAATGAATTTTTTAAACCAATTACAGATGGATTAGTAAATTCGAAAATCGATTGAATTATTTTTCTGTTAGATGTGGTTAAAAAACATTTTTTAAAATATAAACCGGGATAAAACAAATTGACGTTCTCGCCTTCAAATTGATTTAATAAATCTGAATTATTAGAAACGACATAAAGATATTTGTAATTCCCCTCTCTTCCAATAAAGTATAAAGAATTTTCAACTTTGTTAATCGACATTGGATAAACAAAAGTTGAATATTCATTATTCATCTTGAAAAAGACGGGTTTATTATCATCATTAAATACTGATCGTAAATTTTTTTCAAATTCATGAAAATTCATTTTTTCTTTCAATTATAGTTTATAAGTTTTCTTTACAAGGTTATAAGTTAAATCCTGTGCAATTTTTTTTGCGTCATCAATGGAAATAATATGACGCGCTACTAGACCGGCAAGAAAATTAGAATCGATTCTACGGGCAAGGTCATGACGTGCAGGTATTGAAACGAAAGCGCGGGTATCATCATTAAAACCTACTGTGTTGTAGAATCCCGCTGTTTCCGTAACCATTTGTCTAAAGCGCGTCATCCCTTCTACGCTATCATGAAACCACCATGATGGACCAAGCTTCAAAGCCGGATAATGCCCGGCAAGAGGAGCGAGTTCGCGCGAGTAAGTGCTTTCATCTAAAGTAAAAACAATTACTGTAAAGTTTGGATTATTTCCGTATTTGTTTAATAATTCTTTCAGGTTAAATGTGAACTCCGCTTGCATAGGTATATCTGCTCCTTTATCTGCCCCATAGTTCGCTTTTATTAAAGGGTTATGATTTCTAAATGAGCCCGGATGTATTTGCATAACAAGCCCGTCTTCTATACTCATTCTTGCCATTTCCATTAGCATGTGAGCAGTAAATAATTTTGCATCTTCATTTGTTGCATCTTCATTTAGTGCTCTAAGAAATATTTTTTCTGCTTCAGTAATTGACAGTTCATGTGTATAAGGTGAGAAAACACCGTGATCTGTTGAAGTACATCCTAATGATTTAAAAAATGCTCTGCGTTCTTCTAATGCCAGAACAAATTTTTTGAACGATGAGATTTCATAACCGCAAATTTTACCAAGCATTTCAATATTGGATTTCCATAAGGGATTGGAAAGATCTGTAACAGCATCCGGTCTAAAACAAGGAATTATTCTCCCCTTCCATCCGGATTCTATTATTTTTTTATGATTTTCCAAAGTATCTGTTGATGCATCCGTAGTAGATAATACTTCTATTCTAAATTTTTCGAATAATCTTCTTGGCAGAAATTCCGGTGATTTTATTTTTTCATCTATCTCATCATAAATCTTTTCTGCATTAGATCCATTTAATTTTTCTTTAATTCCAAAGACAATGGAAAATTCATAATCGAGCCAGATACCGGAAGGCGTTCCAAGAAAGAGAAAATAATTCTCTGCAAATAGTTTCCAGATTTTACGATGATCTTCTTCAACCCTTATTCCATTTATGGATGGAATACCGAGTGCTTCCATTGGAATTCCATGTGAATAGAGCATCCGGAATAGATAGTGATCGGGTGTTATGAATAATTGCGTCGGATTTTCGAATGGCTTGTTATCTACAAAAATAGATGGATCTACATGTCCGTGCGGACTGTTAATCGGTAATGAAACTATGCTGTCAAAAATATTTCTTGCATATTTGCGAATAACAGGGTCTGAATCAAAAAATCTGTCTGGATGCAGCTCAAAAGTTGACATTTCTATTCCCAAGATTATAGTTCAATAATTAATGGATTATTCAATGAATTAATTTGCCCTTCTAAAAAATTTAAAAACTCTTTTTCCGTTTTTATTCCGCCTGGTTCTTGAACCCAGGCTGCACAGAAGTAATAAGTTAAACTAGAATTTTCCGGGTTTAGTTTTAGGATATAATTTAGATTATCTTCTGTAATTTCAATCAAATTTTTCTTGTTGTAAATAATTGCAATTCCTAAGTTATCATCGGCTAATGATTGTTTTCCGTAAAGAGAAACATATTGCCAGGTACCTTTACTGCTGCTTATAACAAAGTTAGTGCCTTCAAATTTTGCAAGACCTGTTACGATATTATCAGCATCGTTTATAGTAAGATCGCATTTAGTTAATCTGCTTTTAGCATTTATAGAAATTCTTGAAGAAAGGTTAAATTTTTTACCATCAACTAACCATCCGAAATAATCGGTTGTAAATTCGGATTTAAGCGGACCATTCTTATTAAGCATGAATAATATGCTGTCTGTTACAGACACCTTATTAACTTTTCCATTGCTCCACATTCCAATCGAGCCAATACCGAGGGAGCTTCCTACTTTAAAGATATCCATTCCCCAATCTTGCATTTTATGATAGGAATCGTCGCTGGCAACAGTATCATGAATTCCAACTTCTTTCAAAACGAGTTTACTTACTTTTTTCCCGAAGATATCTGTTGAATTTCTCCAATCCATATAGAACCGATAGCCAATCAACTCCGATTCCCAGCCGGGACCTTCATACTTAAACAGCGCATCATGGTCTTTATGGAAAGAAGGAACTTTGTAAAACTTAACAGGGACAAATTCAGTTCCACGAAATTTTCCGTCTCTATAAATGTTTCCTTTTTTAGGAGCTAGTTCTGCATAAGTTTGGTTTGGAAAATTTTTAGGTATAATTCCTTCACCATATTTAATTGTAATATTTTTTTGCTCGTTCTCTTTTAGAGAGAGTAGAAAGCTGATCTTTGCATTGCCATCTTTACCTTCAATTTGAAAAGGAATTTCTTCGCCACTTTCTAAAACGATAAAAAAATTAGAATCGAAGCTGTAATATTTTCTTTGTAACTCATCTACATTAATACTAACAAATTCATTAATCCTGGGAATGCTTACAGGATTGGTTATAGTAACATTTATTGATTTGTGAGTCTGCGAAAAAAGTAAGAGCGGCATAAAAAATAGAATCGGTAAAATCATTTTTAAGTTTTTCATAAAAAAATTCCTTTTAGTTTTTATTTAATCAAGATGACCGCTGAACCTAATAATTATTAATCAAGTTACCATCGATTCCATGTGAAGCACCATGAAATATTTTCGGAAATTCAAAATTTTGCGGAAAACATAATCAACAGAGTTAATAACCAAAAAACTTTGGAATTAACATACTCAATTCAGGGAAATAGGTTACAACAAGTAATGTTATTATCATAGAAATAAACATTGGTATCAGAGGTCTAATTACTTTGGTAATAGGTAAATCCGCAACAGAGCAACCGACAAATAAAACACTGCCAACCGGCGGAGTACAAAGACCAATACTCAAATTCATTACCATTATTATTCCGAAATGAATCGGGTCTATACCCAAATGAGTTACAACCGGCAGGAAAATGGGCGTAAAGATTAATACAGCCGGAGTCATATCCATAAATGTTCCGACAATTAATAAGACTATGTTAATAATAATTAAAATGACAAATTTATTATTCGATAGCGAAACGAGAGCAGCAGCAACATTTTGCGGAATATTTTCGTAAGCCATAACCCAGGACATTGCCATCGAAGTACCTACAAGAAGCATTACAACAGCAGTTGTAGTTGCGCTATTCAATAAAATACCTGGTAAATCTTTGAATTTAATTTCCCTATAAACAAAGACAGAGAGTATAAATGCATAGAGCACAGCAATTGCAGAGGCTTCTGTAGCAGTAAAGTAACCAGCTACAATTCCACCAATAACTATGATAATTAACAACAGACTAGGAATTGCATCAAGAAATTTTTTAACGGCATCGCCAAAAGTAAATTGAATGGATACTTTGTAATTATTTTTTTTTGCATAAATAGCAGCTGGAACCATAAGTGATAAACCGAGCAAAATTCCAGGTAAATAACCGGCAAGGAATAAAGCAGCAATAGAAATTCCGCCGCTTGCAAGAGAATAGACAATCAAGATATTGCTTGGCGGTATAATCATTCCGGTTGTTGCAGAAGTAATATTAACTGCAGCAGCAAAACCACGATCATAACCTTCCTTTCTCATAACGGGTGTCATAAATCCACCAATCGCCGAAGCTGCAGCTACAGCTGAACCGGATATTGCACCAAATAGCATTGCTGCCATAATATTAACAAATGCAAGTCCGCCCGGTAATTTTCCTACAAGAATTTTTGCAAAATCGATCAACCGCCTTGCTATTCCTCCGCTGTTCATCAATTGACCGGCAAGAATAAAAAATGGAATTGCCAATAATGCAAAACTATCTATGCCTGTAGCCATTCGTTGTGCAATAGTAGTTAATGAAGGCAAAGTGTGGATACTAATAAGCATAGTAATTAAACTGGAAATTCCAATACTAAAAGAAATTGGAACGCCGGCAGACAATAAAATTGCAAAAGTTATTACCAATACTGCTATTTCGAGTGTTTCCATAAATTATCTACAAATTAAAGTTGTTATTTTTTAGTTCCCCTTTAAATTCCTTATTGCTTGTCTTATAAAGAAAATAGAATAAAAAATTATCAGTGCCCCGCTAATAGGAATAACCAAATAAACGTAACCTAAAGGTATTTGTAATGCTGCGGAAATCTGATTAAGCCCAAGCGTTATATATACTAATCTGTATCCTCCAATAACCATTACAACTAAAGAGAAGAAGAGTATAGCAGATTGAATAAAAATTTCGAGATAATTTTTTGCTTTCCCCTTAAGTTTTTGCGAGAGCAAATCTATTGCCAGATGCATCTTCTGACCGGCTACGTAACTAGCGCCTAAAATTCCTAACCAGACAAGCGAATAGCGGGCTAATTCTTCGGTAAAGGAACTTGGATTTTTCAGAACAAACCTCGAAAAAACTTGCCATAGTACATTTATAGTTATTATGGACATAATAAAAACCAGGGACCACTTTAAAATTGTGTCGAGGATCGTTTTTATTTTATTCATGGTTATTTACCATTTTGATTTGCTTAATCAGATTATAAACCGATGCTTCGCTTCTGTATTCTTCTATTAATGGTTTTACTTTTTCCTCAAACGGTGCTTTATCCGGATAAAATATTTTTACGCCGGCTTTTTGAACTTCATTTAACGCTTCTTCAGTAGCTTCTTTCCATAATTTTTTTTGATACTGATAAGACTCATCGGCTGCTTCCTGTAACCACTGCTGCTCCTGTAATGAGAGACTGTTCCAGATTACGGTACTAATTAACAACACATCCGGAACAGAAGTATGTTCGTTAAGAGAGTAAAACTTGCAAACCTCGTAATGTCTGGATAAATAAAAACTTGGCGGATTGTTTTCTGCACCATCAACTACTCCTTGTTGAAGAGCAGTGTATAACTCTCCCCAAGCAATAGGTGTAGCAGAGCCACCTAAAGCTCTAACCATTTTGACTGAGGTGGGACTTTCCTGAGTTCTGATTTTTAATCCTTTCAGATCATCCGGCTTAAGGATCGGTTTACTCTTTGTATAAAAACTTCTGCTTCCGGCATCGTAATAACAGAGTCCTCTCAACCAAAATTTTTGAGTACTTTTTAATAAATCTTTCCCGGCTCTACTTTCAAAAAAGTCGAACTTCTGTTTTTCGTTTGCAAAGATGAATGGCAGAGAGAATACTTTGAAATCTGGTACAAATCCCTCCAGAACAGATGCTGATACTTTGGTCATTCCTAAACTTCCGATCTGAAGTAATTCCAGACATTCACGTTCTGTACCCAATTGCTGACTGGGATAGATAGTAATTTGAATTCTGCCGTTAGATTTTTCAGCCGAGCGTTCAGCTAAGAATAACA
>DYHC01000051.1:0-3265 GCA_020724325.1 Melioribacter roseus | reverse complement strand
GTGAACTGGATGAGAAGGATCTAATCCATGTCCAATCTTAATTCTTTTAACGCTTGTATCTCTAGAGCAAGAGGTTGAGAAGATAAGAGCAATCAGCAATAATAATTTTCTTAGATGGAAAAAATTCATGATAATTCCAGTCCTGTTAAATACGTTTATAAGTTGTAAATTGCTTGAGACAAAAAAAGCTTAAAAACAGAATTCATATCGATTACTTAATCGTTTAACAAAAAATCCTAAAAAAAATCCTTTTAGTCAATTTTCTATTTCATATTTCTGAGATTATTTGAAATTCAGTTCAAAAACAAAGATTATTTTTTCGAATTTATTGTAGCAAGACGAATCTTTTTGTTAAAGAATTTTGAGCTGTAGTTAGTCTATAAAAATATATTCCTGATGAAGCCCATTCTGCATTAAATACAAAGGTATAAGTACCGCTTTGGTATTTTCCTGAAGTTAAGATTTTTACAGAGCGCCCGAGCAGATCGAACACTTCCAGCTTAATATCTAATTCCCTTGAAAGTGCAAATGAAATTTTAGTTTCCGGATTAAATGGATTAGGAAAATTCTGATATAGAATGATATCAGATAGAATAAAATCTTTCGCATTGATTGAAGAAGGACCTTCATATTCAAACGCACCTATATCCGGAGCTAATCCTTTAAAAGGAAGCCCAACATCAACGCCCGCATCTACAAACTGACTTCCAGAGACTAAATGCATAAATGTTATATCGGGTAAGGTTCCATCTTCCTTTCTTGTCCGTGTTGCTTGAGATGCATCAAGACTTACAAAATCATTAGCTGATATGTTAAATGGAGCTAACCAACTATTTTTTTCCTGAAGAGGAAAGCTTCCAAGTTCAACAAGCCCAAGATATGATATTGAGTTTTTTACAATTAACGTCTGCCCTGAGTTTAACTCTCTTGTAATTCGATAATCAGCAGTCAGGTTTCTGAATCCAGTGCAATTTAGTATTGTCATCGATCCATCATTGTTATTCTGATCGAAACCTTTTGCTTTGTTATCGAATGCAAGACATCTTTTAGCCGTAACATGGTGCATCAACCTGTCGCTGTTACTATTATCGCCGCCACCCATTTTAAAACCGTTGCCATTACCGGCAGTTTGAGTTCCATCTTTTCTAAAGCCGTTTTTAAAACTCCAGCAGTTTTCGAGAATTGTTGTAATGTTATTTGCGCCGCGTAAGTAGCCATCCCATCCATCGTCAGAATTTTGCCATGCACGGCAGCCATAGAAATAATTTCCGCTGCCAACTGTAAGCTTAGGTGCAAAACCATCGGCGTTACCCTCGGTTGGATCGGAGTTATTGTAAGAATCGCAATTAATTACCTGATTGTTTGATGCGCCGTTACTCAACTGCAATCCGCTATCTCTATTCTCATAGAAGGAACAGAATTCTATAATGTTATAAGATCCACCACTTATTTCCATTCCATTATCACCAGCACCTTTTATATCAAGTCCTTTTATATGCCAGTAACTTGCATTGCTAAGCCGAATGCCTCGATTACTGCTTCCAACAACCTGGGAAGAAAAATCTAAAACGGGTCGCTCCTTTTTGTATGCAAAAATGCAGTATCTAAAATTTGCAGTTCCACTTTTGGCAATAGAAATAGTTGTATTATAATTGAATGTTCCACCTCTTACAAATATTGTATCTCCAATTTTCGCTTTGGTTATTGCTGCAGAAATAGAAATTAATGGCTGGGATATTGTGCCGGGGTTGTTATCGCTTCCATCAGGAGCAACAAAAATATTTTGTGCAGTTAGACTGCTTAACTGCAGAAGGGTAAAGTATAATAATGCAATAGAATTTCTTTTTGTCATATAATTTTAAAAAATATTCTGCCAGATAATTTATTCTGTTTTTGGGACTGAGATTTTATCAAACTTAAAACCGGCTTTATGCAGTTCAAGTGCTGCAAGTATAAACGGACCATAGCCTTTTATGTCATTCATTCTCTTGGGTTCACTTATGTAATATTCAAAGCTGCCGTCTCGATAAGGTGTTCCGCCAAGTCCTGCACTTCTGCAAATGTTATAAAGGTTAATGTAGCCGGTATTCTCAATCCTTGTTAAATTTTTAAGCAGTCCTTCAAAAATATCCTTAGCAATTGTCAAATATTTTTTATTGATATAACCTTTATTAGCTCCTTTAGCAAGAGCATAAGCGAACATGCTGGTTGCAGATGCTTCCAGATAGTTTCCTTCTCTGGCTGGTTGATCTACAACCTGGTACCAGATGTTTGTTTCTTTATCTTTATAATTAACAATAGCTTTTGCAAACCGCTGAAGTATTTTTTTCAATTCCATTCTTCTCGAATAATTTTCTGGAAGAATATCAAGCACATCAACTAAAGCCATAGAGTACCAACCCATTGCTCTGCCCCAAAAGTTTGGCGAACGACCGGTTATAGGGTCTGCCCAACTTTGCTCTTTACTTTCATCCCATGCGTGATATAACAATCCTGTTTTTTTATCTCTGGTTTTCCTTTCAATTAATGTAAACTGATGAATAATATCTTCATAGAATTCCGGTTGATTATACATTTTGGAATATAGTGCATAGAACGGCTGACCCATATAAAGTCCATCAAGCCACATTTGATTAGGGTAAATTAACTTATGCCAGAATCCATTACTTGGCGTTCTCGGCTGGTATTTGAGCTGCTTTCTTAATGTGTCTGCTGCAATTTTAAATTTTTCTATTCCGGTTTTTTTGTAAGTATACAACAAAGCTCTGCCGGGGTTTACAAGATCGATATTGAAACTACCGAACTTGTAGGTTTTTATTTTCCCGTCTGTTTCGATGTATTGATCTAAATTATCTTTAATGAATTGAAAATACTTTACGTCTCCAGTATAGATGTAGACCTGATATAGTGCTTCAAGAATTAAGCCCTGCTCATAATTCCATTTAGTTTCTGTAAAGATAGAATCGTAGGTAACGGCTCCGGGATGTCTTAAAACGAATGAATCTGCTAAACGTAAAAACATCGGTAAATTTTTATCAACAAGGTAGTTATTTTCATTCTGTGAAAAAGAGTGAACATAAGCAGAAAGTATAAGTATTAAAACAAAATATTTTTTCATTATTGCTCCGCTTTTACTAATTATAATCTTATTTTATTTCTTGAATCAATTCCCCGTTAATCTTTACATTATTTAGTGAAATTGATTTTACATTTTGGATGTAATTCCCTTTTTCAACGTTGTTGAATTCACAATCGGAAATAATAA
>DYHC01000050.1 GCA_020724325.1 Melioribacter roseus | reverse complement strand
ATGAAAAAATAAAAAAAGAAAAACTTGAAATATTAAATGAATTTCAAAGTATTTCGGAAATTATAAAATTAGCCTCCACTCTGGAAGCGATAAGTTCTCTGTTTACGGAGTAATCGGGTCTATTAAAAAAGCATATACACATGTTAAAACTGCCGGAACAAGTTACCTTGAGGCGCTAAAAGTTGTTGCTGCCAAAAATCCCGGTCTGTTTAGAGAAATACTCGATTTCTCAAGAACTTTATACGAAACGGAAAAAAAATCCTACCATGTTTCGGCAGAAATAAATAATATTCCTGTTACTGAACAATTAACAGATCAACAATTAATAACGCTATTTGAATTGAATGATGCGCGCCAGGTCTTACACGTAACATTTGGTCGTGTTTTTACTGATAAAGATCAATCGGGAAATTATCTTTTCAAAGATAAAATTCTTCAGTGCTTAATTGAAAATGAGATTACACATTACGATTTTCTAATAAAACATTTCAAAAAACATTTGCAGCCTTTTATGTAATATGAACAAAGAAAAAATAGTTGAAGAAATTTTACGGCGTAGAGCCGTTGCAGTTCTTAGAATTAAAGAACCTGAAAAACTTAAAAAAGTAATTGAAGCATTATATGCTGGAGGTCTATCAGTTGTGGAAATTACTATGACAGTTCCTAATGCAATTCAATTGATTGAAAAAATGTCCAATGAACTTAATAAAAATATAATCATCGGTGTTGGTTCTGTTCTTACTAAAAATGTTGCAGATGATGCAATTAAATCCGGTGCTAAATACGTCGTAAGCCCAATTTTCAAAAAAGAAATTATTGAAACGGCTCATAAGTATGATGTTCCGGCTATGCCGGGCTGTTTTACTCCAACGGAAATTCAAACTGCATACGAAAATGGTGCAGATATTATAAAGGTATTTCCCGCTGATGTGCTTGGTATGGATTTCTTTAAGAGTATTCTTGCACCAATGCCGCACTTAAAATTAATGCCTACTGGCGGAGTGAATTTAGTAAATGCCGGTGAATGGCTTAAAGCTGGGGCGTGTGCTGTTGGTGTTGGTTCTGCGCTCCTTGATAAAGCAGCGATAGAAAAAGAAAATTATTCTAAGCTTACTGAAAATGCTCAGCTAATTATGGAAAATATATCAAAAGCATTTTTTAAATAAGGATAATAAAATGAATGTTTCGCTTGATGACTTAAAAGGAAAAGTATGCATAGTTACCGGCGGATGTGGAGTCTTTGGAAATATTTTTGCTCAAACCATGCTGAAAGCCGGTGCAAAAGTAGCTGTTATAGATTATAAGCAAGGCAGATGCGATGAATGCGCTCAATCACTTGAAAAAAAGAGCGGCGCTGACGTTATCTGTGTTGTCGCAAATGTTCTAGATAAAGATAGTTTGATGAACGCTAAAAAACAGGTGAACGATGAATTAGGTAAAATAGATATTCTTATTAATTGCGCCGGAGGCAATGCTCCATCTGCTACTACTTCTATTGAGTTTATTACTAAAGAGAATAGAGAGGATTTGTCAAAATCTTTTTTCGGATTGGACTATGAAGGTTTTAGAAGAGTATTCGATTTGAACTTCCTTGGCACTGTGTTGCCAACTATGGTTTTTGCGGAAGATATGATTGTGAGAGGCGGCTCTATTATAAATATTTCATCAATGAATTCTTTCCGTCCTCTTACAAAAATTCCAGCGTATTCGGCTGCAAAAGCATCTATAAATAATTTAACTCAATGGCTTGCCGTCCATTTTGCAAAGGTAAATGTAAGAGTTAATGCTATTGCACCCGGGTTCTTCCTTACAAACCAAAACCGCTTCTTATTAACTGATGAAAAAACCGGCGAATTAACAAAAAGAGGTAATAAAATTATTTCTAATACGCCTATGGGAAGATTTGGTGATCCGGAAGAAGTTTCAGGTGCTCTCTTATATCTTGCATCGGATATCTCTAAATTTGTTACCGGAATAGTTATTCCAGTAGACGGCGGTTTCAGCGCTTACTCGGGTGTTTAAGAAATTTTTTCATGCGCACTTCATAAATTTTATGCGAAAATAAATTTGGGAGACTAACATGTCATCAGCATACGGATTGAATATCAACAATAAAGCATCCATGGATTTTATTTCACTCGGTGCTTTGGTCCATCGTTTAGATACCGGAATAGTTCCTTTTAGAAAAGCAGCGGAATGCAAAATACATGTAAGCGGCGGTGAGTTTAATGTTGCCGCTAACCTTGCAGATTGTTTCAAACTAAACACAGGGATTGCAACTGCAATGGTTGAATATCCGATAGGCAGCTTAATTGCAGAAAGGGTTAAAGCAATGGGCGTAAAACCATTCTACAAAAAATTCGAACACAATGGCGTCAATGGTCCTAACATGGCAGCTGTTTTTAGTGACCGCGGTTTTGGTGTTAGAGCACCCGTTGTATTTTATAACCGTGCAAACGAAGCTGCCGCAATGTTAAAACCGGGCGATTTTAACTGGGATGAAATTTTTGACGGAGGTATTAAATGGTTTCATAGCGGAGGAATTTTTGCTTCGCTTTCCGAAACAACAGGTCAGCTGATTATTGAAGGAATGAAAGCCGCCAAAAAAGCCGGCGCAGTTACAAGTTTCGATCTTAACTTCCGCGCTAAATTATGGAACCTCTGGGGCGGAGAAAAGAAAGCCGCTGAAGTAATTGACCGGATTGTTAAACACGTTGATGTTCTTGTTGGTAACGAAGAAGATCTGCAAAAAGGTCTCGGAATACCCGGACCAGAAGTTGCCGCTAAATCCCAATTAGACCCTTCAATATTTTTAGGTATGATTGATAACGTTGTTAAAAAATATCCAAAGGTTAAAATTGTGGCAACAACTTTAAGGGAAGTTCATTCAACAAACCGGCATAGCTGGAGTGCAGTTGCATGGATTAATGGTAAAACTTTTTCTGCGCCAGCTGCTGAACTAGACGTTTACGATAGAGTTGGCGGAGGTGATGGTTTTGCTTCCGGCTTCTTCTATGGATTATTAACTAATGAATTACACGAAGAAGCTGTTAAACTTGGATGGGCTCACGGCGCTTTAATTACTTCTTACCCAGGTGATACTACTATGGCAACTGTTGATGATGTAAAATCATTTGCAAAAGGTAGTTCGGCAAGAATTCAAAGATAATTTAGAAAAGTAAAATGTTGTTGTTCGCAAAAGGGCATGAAAAAATACCTCTAACGGAAAATGAAGTGAGAGAAGCAATCTATTCTTCACTTGAAAAACTTGGTATAAAAAATCGAGTACTTGCTATTCCTCCGGACTTTACTCGGTTCCATTCACAAGCTGGAATAGTTACCCGTTTCTTATACGAGTATTACAAAGAAAATCTTACGGATATTCTGCCAGCTCTTGGCACTCATTCAAAAATGTCTGAATATGAAATCAAAACAATGTTTAGCAATATTCCGCTTGAACTATTTAGAGTTCATAATTGGCGTAGCGATCTACATACACTTGGCGAAGTTCCTTCTGAGTTTATCAATAAAGTATCGGAAGGAAAATTAAATTATTCATGGCCCGCACAGGTAAACAAATTATTAGTTGAAGGTAACAATGATCTTATTGTTTCTATTGGTCAGGTTGTTCCACACGAAGTAATTGGTATGGCTAACTATAATAAAAATATTTTTGTAGGAACTGGAGGTCGCGAAGGAATTAATAAAAGTCATTTCCTTGGCGCTGTCTATGGTATGGAAAGAATTATGGGCAGAGCCGATAATCCTGTTCGTCAGGTTCTCAATTATGCTTCAGATAATTTTGCCAGCCATCTTCCTATAATTTACATCCTGACGGTGGTTGATAAAAATGAGAAAGGCGAGCTTGTAATTAAAGGCTTGTATATCGGAGACGATTACGAATGTTTTCAACATGCTGCTGAACTCTCATTAAAAGTTAATTTTGTAATGCTTGAAAAACCTTTCCACAAAGTGGTTGTCTATCTCGATCCTCATGAATTTAAAAGTACATGGCTTGGTAATAAAAGCGTGTATAGAACAAGAATGGCTATTGCAGACTGCGGGGAGTTAATTGTTCTTGCACCAGGGTTGAAAGAATTTGGTGAGGATAAAGAGATTGACAGATTAATTAGAAAATATGGTTATAAAACAACTCCAGAAATTCTGCAATTTGTAAATGATTACGACGAACTTAAAAATAATTTAAGCGCGGCAGCTCACCTTATTCATGGTTCTTCCGAAAATAGATTTACAATTACTTACTGCCCGGGTTATCTATCTAAAGAGGAAATTGAAAGTGTTAACTTCAGGTTCGCTGATCTAAATACAATGATTAACAAGTATAATCCGGAAAAATTATTAGATGGTTACAATACTTTACCCGGTGGAGAAGAAATATTCTTTATCTCAAATCCTGCGCTCGGATTATGGGCACACAAAGATCGTTTTAATAACTGAATTAATTAAGGAGTAACTTCATGCAAAAAACCGAATTAAAAGAACAAGCTGATATCGGTTTAGTTGGATTAGCTGTTATGGGTGAAAACCTTGTGTTAAACATGGAAAGTCATGGTTTTTTGGTATCGGTTTATAATCGAACTGTAGATAAAGTGAATGCATTTGTAAATGGAAGGGGAAGAGGCAAAAAAATTATTGGCACTTCGTCAATTGAAGAATTAGTTGCTTCATTGAAAAAACCTCGTAAAATAATGTTGATGGTTAAAGCCGGTAAACCGGTTGATGACTTTATTGAATTATTGCTTCCCTTTCTGGAAAAAGGAGATATTATTATTGATGGAGGAAACTCACACTTCCCGGATTCAATAAGAAGAACTAAATATGTAGAAGGTAAAGGGCTTCTGTTTATTGGTACAGGAGTATCAGGCGGCGAAGAAGGTGCTCTTAAAGGTCCTTCTATTATGCCCGGTGGTTCTCTTGCTGCCTGGCAATTTGTAAAACCAATTTTTCAAGCAATTGCTGCTAAAGTTGAAGATGGAACTCCATGCTGCGATTGGGTTGGTGAAAATGGTGCCGGTCATTTTGTTAAAATGGTTCACAATGGAATTGAATATGGCGATATGCAATTAATATGTGAAGCTTATCAAATTATGAAAGACCTTTTAGGAATGAACTATGATGAGATGTATGCAGTATTCAAAGAATGGAATGAGGGCGAACTGGATAGTTACTTAATTGAAATTACACGCGATATTCTTGCCTATAAAGATGAAGATGGTCTGCCTCTTGTTGAAAAAATTCTTGATACTGCCGGACAGAAAGGAACAGGTAAATGGACCGTACTTGCATCATTGGATGTTGGCGCACCGTTAACATTAATTGGCGAAGCTGTTTATGGCAGAACTCTTTCTTCAATTAAAGATGAAAGAGTTGAGGCATCAAAAGTATTAAGCGGTCCTAAACCGAATTTTGATGGCGATAAAAAACAATTTATTGATGACTTGCGTAAAGCTCTTTATGCATCCAAAATTGTTTCTTATGCCCAGGGGTACGTTCTTATGCGGTACGCTGCAAAAGAATATGGATGGAATTTGAATAACGGCGGAATTGCGTTGATGTGGCGCGGCGGCTGCATAATTCGTTCTGTATTTCTCGGCAAGATTAAAGAAGCTTTCGTTAATAATCCTGAATTATCTAATCTTCTTCTCGATCCATTCTTTAAAGAAAAGATTGAATCTTCACAAGGTCCCTGGCGCAGAGTTGTAGCAGAAGCTGTTACTAATGGAATCTGGATTCCAGCTTTTTCAACTGCACTAAACTATTTCGATGGATTCAGAAACGGAAGACTTCCTGCAAATCTTCTTCAGGCGCAAAGAGATTACTTCGGTGCTCATACGTATGAAAGAGTTGATAAACCACGCGGTCAGTTTTTCCATACCAACTGGACCGGGCGAGGCGGAACTACTGCATCAACAACTTATATTGTGTAATTTTGCTGCAACAAATTGATGGAATTATAATGACTGATAATGAATTAAAAATACTTTCTGCCAACACAATTAGAATTTTGGCTGCTGAAGGTGTACAAAAGGCAAATAGCGGTCACCCCGGTATGCCAATGGGAATGGCAGATGTTGCAGCCATATTATGGACCGAATTTCTTATTCATAACCCTGATGAACCGAAATGGATAGGTCGTGACAGATTTGTACTCTCTGCGGGTCATGGCTCTATGCTAATCTATTCTCTTCTTCACCTTAGCGGGTACGATTGTACAATAGAAGATTTGAAATCATTCAGACAATGGGGAAGCAGAACTGCCGGGCATCCGGAATACGGACATTTACCAGGCGTTGAAACTACTACCGGTCCTTTAGGTCAGGGGTTTGGCAACGGCGTTGGAATGGCAATTGCCTCTAAAATGCTTTCTGCCAGGTTCGATGAAAATTTATTCGACAATTATATCTATGCTATCTGCGGCGACGGCGACTTAATGGAAGGCGTAAGCTCCGAAGCTGCCTCTATTGCAGGTCACTTAAAACTCGGCAATATTATTTATTTTTATGATGATAACGGGATAACAATTGAAGGTCATACTGACCTAACATTTAGCGAAGATGTAGGTAAACGATTCGAAAGCTACGGATGGCACGTATTGAAAGCCGATGCTTATAACCATGATGAAATTAGAAAGGCAATTGTTGCTGCACAAAATGAAAAATGGAAGCCAACATTAATAATTACTAAATCGGTAATTGGCTATGGCAGCCCGAATAAATTTAATACTCACGATGTTCATGGCTCTCCGCTTGGAAAAGAAGAACTGATTGCCACAAAGAAGAACCTGAACTGGCCGGAGGATAAAGAATTCTATATTCCTAAGGAAGTTGCCAATCTCTTTGCATTGCGCAAGAATGAATTAAAGAAAATTTATTCCGACTGGAAAAATAATTTTGAACAATGGAGAAATTCCAACCGGGAAAAATCCGAATTATTTGATAAATATATTAATCAGTATCTGCCGGCAAATTTAGAAGAGGAATTGTTAGCTGCGGTGCCCGTAGAATCGAATGCTACAAGATCGCTCTCAAGTAAAGTTATCCAGAAAATTGCTCAGTTGGTTCCCTATTTTATTGGCGGCTCGGCGGATCTTGCACCTTCAACCAATACAATAATGAACGGTTTTGAATCTATTGCACCCAATAAATTCAGTGGAAGAAATTTTCATTTTGGTATTCGTGAACACGGAATGGGCGCTATCCTAAATGGAATTACTCTATACGGCGGATTCAAACCTTTCGGCGCTACATTCTTTGTCTTTAGTGACTATATGCGTCCTACAATTCGTCTGGCTGCAATTATGCAGATTCCAGTTATTTATGTATTTACACACGATAGTATTTTTGTCGGTGAAGATGGTCCTACTCATCAGCCGGTTGAGCAGCTTGCAGCATTAAGGTCAATTCCAAATTCAACAGTATTTAGACCGGCAGATGGAATAGAAACCGCAATGGCATGGGCGTTTGCTCTGCGCCATAAAACCGGCCCGGTTTCACTTATTCTTTCCCGGCAGAAAATTGAAACGTTCGAAAGAGATGGTGAATTCATTCCTTCCGATGTTCTAAAAGGCGCTTATATCGTTTCGAAAGAAAATGGCAGCAAACCAGATTTAATAATAGCAGCTAGCGGATCCGAAGTTCCTGTTGCTGCCGATGCAAAAAAGCTATTATCAGGTTTATCTATTAGAGTTGTTTCAATTCCCTCTAGAGAAGTTTTTAATCAGCAACCGGATGAATATAAAGAGAAACTATTCCCACCCAATGTTCCCGTAGTTGTAATTGAAGCTGCAACAATGACTGGCTGGGGCGATATCTTTAGACAGAGAATGCTTGCAATTGGAATGGAATCTTTCGGCGCATCAGGCCCCTATAAAACTCTTGCTGAAAAATTCGGATTCACAGATACTCAAATTGCTGATAAAATTAAAAAATGGTTATAAAGAATGAGGTAGGTATGGAGGTTCGTTATTCGCCTGATCTAAAGGGGTTTAAAAAATTTTCTACTAAGAAATTGAGGAAATCATTCTTAATAGAAAATCTGTTCGATAAAAATAAAATACCGATGATCTATTCAGATGTAGATCGGTCAATTACCGGAAGTGCGGTTCCTTCAGGAAAAAAATTAAAACTGACCGCAACTAAAAAAGAAATGGCGGCAGATTATTTTACAGAACGGCGTGAACTTGGCGTAATAAATATTGGCGGAACAGGAGCTGTTTCTATCGATGGTAAAAAAATTAGAATGGGAAACCGCGATGGTTTGTATATTGGTAGAGGGTCAAAAAAATTGAATTCGAAAGCGCAAACGCTTCAAAACCTGCAAAATTCTATTTTGTAAGTTATCCCGCACATAAAGAATATCCTGTAAAACACATTAAGTTCAGCGAGTCTACTCCAAGACATTTAGGTTCAATCGAAACTGCAAATAAAAGAACCATCTACCAGTACATTCATCCGGGAATAATGCCTACCTGTCAGCTTGTGATGGGATTAACCGAGCTTGAAGTAGGAAGCGTGTGGAATACTATTCCTGCTCATACACATCAGCGCCGTTCAGAAATATATTTGTATTTCAATATAAAACCGGATTCAATTATTCTTCACTTAATGGGAGAGCCCGAAGAGACGAGGCATATAATAATCCGCAATGAACAGGCAGTTCTTTCAACAAGCTGGTCTATGCATGCCGGCTGCGGAACTCAGAATTATTCTTTTATATGGGCGATGGGCGGTGAAAACCAGGTCTTTGATGATATGGATTGGATACCGATGGAAAAATTAAAATAGTATTCTCGATGGGAGGTAAATTGATCTTAGAAAAATTCAAACTCGATGGTAAGACAGCTCTGGTAACAGGTAGTAATAGAGGAATTGGTCAATACTATGCGTTAGCTCTTGCTCAAGCCGGTGCGGATATTATTGCTGTTTCTTACGAAAATGATTTTGTGAAGACAGAAAAATTAATTTCTGAAACAGGTCGAAAATTTCAATCGTATGTATGCAATTTCTCAGAACGCGAGGATCTCTACAGGTTTATTAACAATGTTAAAACTGATAATAAAAAAATTGATATACTTGTAAACAACGCCGGAACAATTTTACGCAAACCGATTGCAGAACATCCGGATGAATACTGGGATAATGTAATTGAAATAAATTTGACTTCTCAATTTATCCTTACACGTGAGTTCGGAAAGGCGATGGTTGAAAGAGGTTATGGTAAAATTGTTTTTATTGCTTCCTTACTTTCATTCCAGGGTGGAATTCTTGTCCCGGGTTATGCTGCTTCTAAAGGAGGCGTTAAGCAGTTAACTATGGCGTTCGCTAATGAGTGGGCATCTAAAGGTGTTACTGTTAATGCAATTGCGCCCGGTTATATTGAAACGGATAATACCAAACCTTTGCGCGAAGATCCGATCCGCAATAAAGCAATTTTAGATAGGATCCCGGCTGGTAGATGGGGAACACCCGAAGATTTAATGGGTACGGTTGTTTTTCTTTGTTCTGATGCTTCTAATTATTTGAATGGATCCGTTGTTACAGTTGATGGAGGATGGATGGGACGATGAATCCCAAATTATTATTTATGCAATATTTTTTTTGCTTGTTTATTTCCAGACCCAAACAGCATACCGCAGATTAATCTTAAACAAGAATAGGTTCTTTATAATTGTGTAAGCGAGCTTGGTGTAAAAAAACTGAAGCTGCAAATTTTAGTTATAGAATACTCTGAAAAATAGCGTTTGTCATTTCAATCTTGATTTGTCGTGAGAGGTCAACCCTAATCCTTG
>DYHC01000049.1:7757-10004 GCA_020724325.1 Melioribacter roseus | reverse complement strand
CGTTCTAATTAACTGCAGTTCATTAAATAACCAGACTATAGCAGAAGAAATTAGCAAACTCACAAATATAATTTTCGATGAGATCGAGTTTAAAACATCGCAATTATTGGAGTCAATTACAAAATCCCTTCTGCCGGCATGTTAAAGATTATTTTTATTCTCTTAATTATTCTATCAGATACAATTACGGCTCAGAGTCAGAGAGTACTATTAGGAATTGATATACTTGAGAGAGATAACTTTTCTATAATTGAAAATAAACGTATAGCATTAATAACAAATCAGACCGGTGTAAACAAAAAATTAGTTTCAACGGTAGATCTTATTTCAAAAGCCAAAAATGTAGAACTTGTAGCAGTTTTTACTCCGGAACACGGTTCCCGTGGATTGAGCACAGCCGGGGAAATAGTAAATGATTTTATAGATAGTACAACGGGAATAAAATATTATTCGTTGTACGGAAAACGGACTAAACCAACCGCAGAAATGCTTTACAATATTGACGCTATTGTATACGATATTCAGGATATTGGATGCAGATCTTATACTTACATAAGTACTCTGGGTCTTGCAATGGAAGCCGCCGCAGAGAATAATAAAGAGTTTATAGTTTTAGACAGACCAAATCCTTTGGGCGGAATTAGGATTGAAGGAAATATTGTAGAAGATGGATTTAATTCTTTTGTAAGCCAGTATAAGATTCCGTATGTGTACGGTTTAACTTGCGGCGAGCTGGCAAGAATGCTAAATGAAGAAGGAATGCTTACTAATAAGGTTAAATGCAAACTAAATGTTGTTAAAATGACCGGCTGGAAAAGATGGATGCACTACAATGATACAGATTTAATATGGGTACCAACATCTACAAACGTTCCTTATAGTTTTACACCCTTTTATCTTGTAGGTACTGGTGTGCTCGGGGAATTAGTTACAATCTCAATCGGAATTTCTTATACACTACCTTTCCAAACATTTGCTGCCGAATGGATAAACGCCGATACGCTTTCGGCTCACATGAACGCGTTAAATTTACGGGGAGTAAAATTCAGACCAATATCATATAAAACAAATTATGGAATCTGGATAGATAAAGTACTTAACGGCGTTCAAATACACATAACAGATTTTAATAAGGTGAATCTGTTAGAGCTTCAATTCTATTTTATGGAGATACATAACAAATTATATCCGGACAAAAAAATATTTAATGAAGCTGATTCCACCAGAATAAAAATGTTCGATAGAGTAATGGGAACTGATAAGGTAAGAAATGACTTTTCCAAACAGTATAAGGTTAATGACATAAGATCTTACTTAAGAAAGGACGTCAAAGCATTCCGGGCTTTATCAAAGAAGTATTATCTCTACGATTAGTACTCTACAACAACATCAACAACAGGCCATCGTGCTCTTAAGTTTAGAGTATCCGGATAAAACGTAAACTTCTCTGCATAATTTATCGGCTTTATTGAACCGGCATCATATTTACTATTTTTATTTTTATCTATAAAACTGCTTAATAGATATTTCCCAGGAATAATTTTAGAAAGATTAAATGATTTGTCTTTGTTTACCTTGTTTAAATAACTTCTCTTATCGGTTCCAACACTTTTCAACTCAACAAAAAGTTCGGAGTTATCCTCATCAGTTCTAATTAAACCGGCAACACCGGAAAAATCGAGTTCGCTGTTTGTCGTAAATTTATGATTGTATGTAGAATCAATTTTATTTCCAGCGATATCAATTATTTTTCCTAAATCAATGTTAAGCTGGTATTCGGTGCGTTGTTTTAATTTGCTGTTAATTTTAAAATAGAACGATGCGTCATCAATAAACTCGATTAAATGGGACAGCACTTTTCCAGTTCCATCATAAGCAGATACAGCTTTATCTACATCAGTCCTCGAAAAACCATCACTAAATTTTATAGTTAAGACCGGGCTTTCAAAATCCACTTTGTCACCAGGCATATTTCCGGAAATTTTTTGCAGCTTGGGTGTTAAAGTATCGGGTTCAGAATTAGGTGTAATTGCATATGTCTCGTATGCATTTATGTTTCCATAATTATCAAAAATTTTATTGCTAACTAATACAATATTATTTCCATTTATCAGAGAGTCTTTAATAGCCAGATTATACTGGCGCGGACGCGCATCGCCTTTGAAGAAATAATAAACATCAAATCTGGATTGTTTTGTTGAATCATACAAATAAAAATTTGAAGCGGATATTTTTGAGCTGTCAACC
>DYHC01000049.1:0-7747 GCA_020724325.1 Melioribacter roseus | reverse complement strand
TGCTTAATTTGGGCGGAATAGTATCCATCTTGTTCAAATAAAAATCGTTGTTGATTATTTCATCAATTTCTGATGTGATTTTTAAATCCTTGAATTGTACACCAATTTGATCATCGTTCATCTGGAACAAAAAATCTCTTAACCGATCGCGAATTGCATAAACATTATATTCTCCTTCTCCTAATCCTACTATTGTATACTTGCCATTTTTCCCGACCTGAGAAACATAATCCGGTTTTTTTACTGTCGGGTCAATCTCCCCATCAATCTTTTTATAAGCAAAAACCATGCATCCACCCGGGTCGATATCATAAATTTTTCCGGAGATTTTTCCGCTGTCAATTGAAGAACCGGTAGAAAACGCAAACGAAAAGGGTTCAGCCATTTTATTTCTGTTATTTAAGTCCTCAACATCGGTACCAATTGTTATTGTGTAAGTGGTATTAGTTTTTAGTGTATCCTGAAAATAAGCAGTTAAAGATTTTCCACTCCAATCGTACTTAAGACTTTTAGTTAATGGCGGCGAAACAAAAATTGCTTCCTGAACCGATCTTTTATCAACATACTCTGAGAAGGTCATTTCAAAGAAATTATCAGAATAATTTAACGTGCCTGGTTTTGGAATAATCTCAATTATTTTGGGCGGTATTTTATCTTCCTCTCCACCGCCAGGAGGCAATTGACTAGCGCAGCTCGAAATAAATAGTATTGTTATAACACCTGAAATAATTCTTGCGATAAAAATAAATGTGAAACTATTCTGTTGAGCCATAATTAAATTATTGATTTGCATTCAATTTTTGTTTGGAGCGCCATTCACGGTATTTACGAACATTCCGATTATGATCACTAATATTTGCCGAGAAAAAATGTCCGCCCTGTCCATTTGCAACAAAGTAATAATATTTATGAGATTCAGGATATAATGCCGCAATAATAGCATCTTTACCCGGATTATTAATTGGAGCCGGCGGAAGTCCGGGGTACTTATAAGTATTAAACTTAGAATCGATTTCAAGATCTTTGAAATAGATTTTATTTTTCCTTCTATCGCGAATTAGATATTGAACAGTTGGATCGGCTTGTAACAGCATCCCTTTACGCAGCCGGTTATGATAAACACCCGATATTGTTTTAAACTCGCTGAAGAGATTCGATTCACCATCAATAATAGATGCCAGTGTTAATACCTGATGCTTATTCATTTTTAATTCTTTCATTCGATCAATCACTTTAGGATCTTCAAAAATATTATTCATTTGTGCGGAAAGTTTACTCAGGATTTCTTCTGCATCGCTTTGGGAATAAAAATAATATGTTTCGGGCAACAGATAGCCTTCAAGATTATCGGCATCAATACCCAGCGCATTTAAGAAAGAGCGGCTTCTGCTTAATTCCATCACTCTTGCCGAATCTACGTTTAATTGTTCTTTTAATAATTTAGCAAGATCATTTTGCCAGATTCCCTCTCCAATTGTAACAAGAATTTCTGCATCCGGTGGACCATCAATTAATAACTCAACTAATTGCAAATAACTTAATCCGTTAGGAATATTGTAACGACCGGCTTTCAGCTTTCTTTCTGCTCCGTAAATTAGTGCACTAATTTTCATGTTAATCTTACTTGGAATAATATTCCTGTTGTAAAGTGTGTCCGAAATTTGAGAGAGAGTCTGCCCTTTCTTCACTTCAATCTTAACAGGTTCCTGCATATCATAATAATTTGGTGAAAAAAACGTGAAGACTAATATGGCGAGTACAGAAAAGAAAAAAATGACAACAAAAATTATTTCTCTTCTGGATAGAATTGATTTTAAGCCGGTTATTTTTTTATTGTTCAATACTTATTCCTATTTGCTGCTTAAATATATTGAAATTATTTTTATGTGAAGCAGTCAATTTGAAATAGCTGCAGCAAAGTAAATCTTGTTGAGGTACCAACATATTTATTGAATGAAAGGTTTAATAAAAGTATTATCGCTTATACTTGGATATGCATTATATTCAAGATTGTATTTGAATCCGGCATTATGGAGTATTAGTCCCCGGTAAGCAATCATAGCAGCATTATCGGTGCAGAACTGGCTGGAAGGAATAACTAATTTTTTGTTAAACTTCTTTGCAATCGCTTCTAATTCAATTCCAAGAAGTTTATTTGCGGCAACACCGCCAACTAAACTTATCGAATTGAAATGAAATTTTTCAACGGCTTTTTTAACATTTGTAACCAACGCCTTTATTACTGTTTGCTGAAAAGAGAAAGCAATCATCCTTAAATTTTCTGGAGGAATTTTCTCGCTACTACCAAAATTTTTCTGGATATAACGAAGAACGGATGTTTTTAATCCGCTGAATGAAAAATCAAATTCACTTTTGCAATGAGCAATTGGGAAATTAATAGAATCTGATTTAAGACCTTCTGCTGCCGATTGAATTTTTGGTCCGCCCGGGTAACCTAAACCAAGCAGTTTAGCAACTTTATCAAACGCTTCACCAGCTGCATCATCAATGGTTGTTCCTAATTGTTCAATTTCAGTATCGCTTTTTACAATCAGCAAAAGGGTATGACCTCCCGACACAACAAGACAAAGATAAGGGAACTCCGGTTTCTGTTCCATAAGAAAACCTGAGAACACATGTCCTTCGATATGATTAACCGGAATAAATGGTCTGTTGAGAGAAAATGCTAAGCTCTTTGCAAATGTTAAACCTACTAACAAAGCACCTATCAGCCCCGGACCAGCAGTTGCAGCAATAAGATCAATTTGGTTTAATGAGAGAAAGGATTGATTAAGAGCTTTTTTGATTAGCGGCATTAAAAGCTGGAGATGTGCCCTGCTCGATAATTCCGGTACTACACCTCCAAATTCTTTATGAAATTCCTGTGAAAAAATTAAATTGATTTTTAATTGACCGTCCGAAATAATTGCAACAGATGTTTCATCGCAGGATGTTTCTATTCCAAGTATATTCATACTATTAATCTACTATCTCATTCTAAATGGCTGTTAAACAATTACTAGTAACTTCTGAAAAATATCACTTGTCATTTCGATCTCGTCCTTCAGTTGGCAGGTAGGAAGAATCGAACCTAAATCTTGAAGGTCAAGAGTTGTTATTTTTTCCCTCATGACCTTCAAGGTTGTTGATTAACAAGTACTTTGGAGATATCCTCAGCATACGGTAGACAAGTCTGTTTTACCTGTAATATTCTGTGTGCTAATCGTAATATCGCAGAAGCATCTATCAATTAAACGTCAATATGCTCTTGGTTATATGCCAAGCCATATTAGGATTTTCTTGCAACCGTCTGATTGAATATTTATACCAGTGTTCACCAAACGGAATATATATACGCAATTTAAATCCGTCTTCATTAATTTTATTTCGCAGTCTTTCCTTAACACCGTAGAGCATCTGAAATTCAAATTTGTTTTTTGGTATCTGTTTTTTCTTAATCATTTCATAAGTATTATTGATCAGATAATCATCATGAGTTGCAATTCCAACATAATTACCGTTATCAATTAGATAATTAAGAATATCTAAGAAGTTATCTCTCACCTTTTGTTTTGATTTGTAAGCTATTTCTTCGGGTTCGATGTAAATCCCTTTGCAGAGTCTGTAGTTAGTTCCGGCAAGTTCAGGTTTTTTAACATCATTTAACGTTCGTTTTAGATACGATTGAATAGCAATTCCAACATTATTATACTTTTCTCTTAACCTCAAATACATATTTATTGTAGCATCTGTAGTTGGAGAATCTTCCATATCGATTCTGACAAAATTATTATACGATTTTGCTCTTTCAAGTATTTCTGATATTTGCTGATAACAAAATTCAGGATCGATTACAAGTCCTAATTGAGTTGGTTTTAATGATAAGTTTGAATTGAGTTTATTCTTATTAATTTCATCGAGAACCTGCAGACATTCATTTTTTGCCTGTTCACACTCGGATTTGGAAGTTACCGATTCACCTAAAACGTCAATAGTAGCAACAATACCTTTTGCATTCAAATCTTTAACAACACGTACAGCATCTTCTAATTTTTCGCCGGCGATATACTTTTTAGCAAACATATACACAACTGGTTTGGGTAATAATTTTACAAATGAAACGATAGCTTTGTTGATTGGGTTCACTATAGCACCTATAATTGAAAAATGTGTAGTCAAAATTACCCTATGCCAAAATAGAAATCAAGGAATGATGGGTTTGTCTTATTTATTCATCTTACTCAATGAACCCAATACTCTTAATAAAAATTTTATGCTTTGATGTAAATGCTGGATTGTTGAATTATTGGTAATAATAAAATCCACTTTATTCTTTTTCTTTCCATCATCAATCTGGTATTTCATACGCTTCAATACTTCTTTTATATCTACGTTTTCACGTTTCATTAACCTATCAATTCTATTTTTTTTATCGGAATAGACTAATACAATATGATCGAACATTTTTTCAATTTTTGCTTCGAAGATTAATGCAGATTCAATAAAAATTATTTTTGAATTTTTCGATTCAGCTCTAATTAACTCATCAATTTTTCTTAATGCAGCGGGGTGAACTATGGAATTGATTAGCTTTACATTTTTTTTATTATTGAAGACCTTTGCAGCTAATAACTTTGTATTCAATTTTCCGTTAAGGTAAGTCTCCTTCCCAAAAAGATTTACAATTTTTCTTTTTACGGATTGGTTGTTTACGATCAAATCTTTGGCAATAAGGTCGGAACGTAATACAGTATAACCATTCTTTTCTATGTAATCACTAACAATTGATTTACCGGAACCGATGTTACCGGTAATTCCTATCTTTATAATTTTAGAATCCATCAAAAATTTCTTCTCTAAAATGCAGATGTAGATAGGCGGCATTCATAAGCGCCGCCTATTTAGAACTATTAATCCTGAGTTTCTGTGCTGCCAACTAAATAGCGTTTAATTTTTTGTGTAGTTGTTTTTTCGAATTCTTTTTCTCTTATATAGAACTTCTTAATTTGTTTATGAGCAGCAAGCTGTTTATTAGTTTTCTCGATTTCCAGTTGAATTAATTTATTAATTAATTCGTCTGTGATGTTCACTTTGTGGGTTTCAGAATATTCGATAAATGCCTCAGCTTCCGCAACAATTTGTGCGGCAATTATTTCATCCTGTTTAATATCTTTTTCGCCAAATACAAGAGATTCAAGAATGAAAGGACTACGGTTTAATATATCTTCTATCTCTTCCGGAAAGACATTTTTACCGCCACGAGGAATTATAACATTTTTCTTTCTACCATTTATATGCAAGAAATTATCCTCATCAATAAACCCGATATCACCTGTTTTGAACCACCCGTCTTCAAAAGTATCGCTTGTTATTTTTTCATTTTTATAGTATCCGAGCATAACACTTGGACCTTTAGCCCAAATTTCTCCGCTGCCATTTTCATCCGGTTTATGGATTTTTATATCGACCGAGGGCAACGGCAGCCCGGCAGCATCGTCCTTAAAATTATCGAGCCGGTTCAATGCAAGAATAGGCGAAGTTTCCGTTAAACCGTAGCCCTGAATAAATGTGAAACCAAATTCGCGCAAACCCTTTGCAACAAGAGGATCTGGCGCAGCACCGCCGGCAATAAATATTCTAACAGCACCGCCAAACTTATTATGTAATTCCGAAAATACTTTTTTCTTAACTGTTGATAATCCTGCTGTTGCAAAAATATTTGTTAATTTTACCAATGGAGGAACGACGATGGACTTAACTTTATTTTCTTTGATAGTCTTAACAATTCTGCGGAACATTTTATCGTAAAGTAGAGGAACACCTAAGAGAATTGTGGCTTTAACTGTCTGGATATCATCAACAACTGTTTTTAATGACCTGGCATAATGAACAGATGCGCCGCAATATAACGGGCACAACAATCCGCAAGTACATTCGTATGTATGATGCATTGGAAGTACAGAAAGGAATCTGTCTTTTTCATCTATTAAAACCATGCTTACCATGTCCATAAGATTGCAAGCAAGATTCTTTTGCGAAAGCATTACACCTTTTGCCCGTCCTAATGATCCGGATGTAAAAATGATTTCTGCTAGTTCTTCATTTTTAATTTTCGGTAATTCATCGGTGTTAATTTCATCTGCATTACGGATTAACTTTAGCATGTTCAGAAATTCTTTATCCTCACTTGTATCATCCATACAAATAAAAAATTTCATTTTCTTTAGTGAGGATTTACTTTCTGCCATAATACCAGCATAAGAACCGGAAAAAATAATTGCTTCTGCATCCGATTCATGCATAATGTTCATTATCTCGTTGGCAGTAAGATTTTTATCAATCGGAACAATTACATAATTAAAACTCATTGCTGTTAAATAAGCAATTGCCCACTGAATTCTATTCTCGCTTATCACCGCAATATGGGCTCTTTCTTTTATGCCAAGATTTTTAAGCGCGGCGCCAAATCGTAGAACGTTTTCTAATAATTCGCGGTAAGAAACTTTGCTAATCGGTGTTGGATTCAGATCTTCGAGTGCTGGCTTAGAACCAAATTTCTTAGCCGATTGAACAAGCATATCCTGGATTGATTCAATTCTGGGAACTTGGTAAAGTTTGAGTTCTTTTTTCATGTTGACTCTATATTTTATTAAGGAATTTTCATACAGAAAAAGAGAATTCAGAAATAAAGTAATCCGGTACAAACAGAAAGAAATCAGAAAATTTTAAGAATTACCCTATCTATTTTATTTTAGATATTTCTACTAATATTGCTTTTAGCAGAGAATAAAATCTTTCGACATCATGAATTTTTACTCTTTCATCTGGAGAATGTGCTCCTTGGATTGTTGGTCCGAAAGATACCATTTCCAGCCCGGGATATTTACTGCCCAATATTCCGCATTCTAAACCGGCATGTACCGCTTTTAATTCAGGTACCTTACCAAATAATTCCTTATGAACTTTTCGGGATAATTTAAGTAATTTGGAATTGAGATTCGGCTGCCAGCCTGGATACCCCTCATTAACTGCAACAGCTGCATCTGCAAGATCAAATACAGATTTTACAGAAGCTGCAATGTTCCGTTTCGCTGATTCGATAGAACTTCTTTGGTTGGTTCCAATTCTGATTTCATCATTCTCCATTACTACAGTTGCAAGATTTGTAGATGTTTCAACAAGTCCGGGAATATCCCTGCTCATAGAAACAACACCATGAGGTAAGCCCAGTATTACATTTATCACTTTATCTGCAAATTCCTTTGTAAAAACCTTACCCGAAGTATCTGACTTGGGTTTTTCAAAAGTTATTTTTATTTCTCCGTCCGATCCTTTAAACTCGAGAACCGATTCCAAAGCAAAGGTATTAATATGTTCACGTAATACAACTTCATCTTCACTTCTAATGTAAATAAGAGCTTCTGATTCGCGAGCTATAGCGTTTCTTTTTGAACCTCCGGAAATAGTACCGATGTAGTAATCCACCGCTTTTAATTTATTGAGAAGCAAACCTAATAGTTTAATTGCATTTGCTCTTTTATCACCAATATTAATTCCAGAATGACCGCCTTTCAAACCGCTAATAAAAATTGTGTAGGAATTCCAGCCCTCGTCAACAAGCTGATAGTCAATATTCAGCGTTCCAATAACATCCATAGCGCCGGCACAACCGATATAAAAAATTCCGTCTTCTTCAGAATCAAGATTCAAGAGATACTTGTCGCTAATAAATTGCGGTTCAAGATGG
>DYHC01000048.1:7017-10005 GCA_020724325.1 Melioribacter roseus | reverse complement strand
TTTCCCATCAGATATTTCTACATGTGCAGTTAAATTTTGTACTTTCTTCACTTCTACAGTAATACCCGCAAATCCCTGGTTTTTTCCAATGATTTTTGTGTCAGCTTTGATCTGGCTGATAAATATTTTGGGAGTAATTACTAACTGAATTGAGCGGTGAATACCACCATATGGTGTAAAATCAAAACGGGTTGGCGGATTAGTCTCTTCGCGGAGACGTTTCTCGGATCTAAACTGATCTTTAGTAATTCCCTGTGGAATTGTTTCGTGATTGAGTTCGTTATTTACTTTTATAACAAATAAATTTTCATTACCGAATTCAACCAGATCACCTATTTCCATTTCAAATGGAAGGAAGGCCACAGAATTTTCACCAACAAATTTTCCGTTAATCCAGATTTTTGCGTTGTAATCAATCGATCCAACACGCAGAATAATTCTTTTAAATTCCAGGACGGAAGGGATAAAAACTTTTTTTGAATACCACGCAGACCCTACATAGTGTAGAAGTCCGAGTTCTTCAAGTTGTTCATTCCAGCTTCCCGGCACAGCAATAGATATTTCTGAAAAAAATCCTCTATTCCATTTTTGTTTTTCACCAATATTGCCCGGATCGGTCTTAAAATCCCAAATCCCTGAAAGGTCAATTACATTTCTGTAATTATTAATCAGTGGATACAGCATATTAACTCTCTATAGTTGAAAATCAGTTAACCGGCTTGTAATTTATTTTCGGAAAACAATTTTTTAGCCCCGCAAGACTCTCTAATAATAAGAGTAGGTTTTAATATAGTGCGATTACCAACATCTATACCGTCAATTCTTTTTTGAATAACATCAACAGCAAGTCTGCCAATTTTTTCAGCAGGTTGTACAATTGTAGTCAACGGTACCGAAGCAAGAGCTGCGGCTTCAATACCGTCGAAACCTACAATTGCAATATCGTCGGGGATGTTAAATCCTTCTTCAAGAATAGCATTTTCAAAACCCACAGCCATTAAATCGCTGTGAATGAACAATGCATCTGGTTTAATTTCAAGATTTTTAAAATTTTTGCCGAACTGGTACCCTTGAACGAACCGGTCGTTTATAAATTCAAAGTTCTCATCGCCCGGATAGTTGATAAGTCTTGAATCGTAAGGAATATTATACTCTGATAAAGCTCGATAATAACCGTTCTTTCTTATTTCACTTAAAAGATTTCCTCTTCCAACATGTAGGAATCCGATTTTTTTATAACCGAGTTTTATTAAATGTTCGGTAGCTAGGAATCCTCCATATTCATGATCAGAACCAATATACCAGCATTCCGGATCGTGCATATAGGAAACCATAACATATGGAAAATTTTCTTCGTGAAGTTTTTTAATATAATCAGTAGCACGGTACTGCAGAGAAAGAGACGCAATTATTATACCGTCAACACCAAGATTTCTGAATCGATTAATCTGAGCCTCTTCCTTCTCCATATTATTTGAAGAGCTTGACAGTAAAAGATTAAAGCCGAGTTCATTCGCTCGTTCTTCGATATAATGTACAACAGAAGAAAAGTATGGATGTTTAATATCGCGTAGTACCAGACCAATAGTTTTGTGGGCAGAAAGATCAATCTTTCTAGAAGATGGTTCTGCTACATAGGTCCCTTTACCTATGCGAGTGTATAAAACGCCTTCATTAACAAGATTAAATAAAGCTTTTTTAATGGTGATAAGACTAACTTCATACTCTCTTGCAAGATCATTTTGTGATGCTATCTGCTGCCCAGGTAAAAGAATCCCTTTCTGAATTTTGTTTTTAATATCTAATTCAACTTGTTCATAATAGGGAGTCGGATCCAGTGGATTAATCCCTTTGCCCATATTAACCTTTTATTTAATATTTTCCTTCTTTGTTGCAAATGTCACCTCTTTAGTTTTTCTTAATTTACTGGTTTTTGAGGCGACATTAGTCCTTATTTTATCAAGACCATTTTCTTTGCTGATACAAAATTGTCAGTAGTTATTTTATAAATATAAACACCAGTCGACACCTGACTACCGTTCAAATCATTCCCATACCAAATTGTATTATAGATTCCGGCTTGCTGATGTTGATTAACAAGAATATTTATTAGCTGACCCAGCATATTAAAAATTTCTACTTTTACATTGCTTGCAACCGGTAAAGAATATTTAATATTTGTTGACGGATTGAATGGATTTGGATAATTTGAATACAATTGGAATTCATTGGAAGTAATCTCATCGTTGGAGACACTAACTGGAATTCCAAAATAATTAAGATCACCCAAAGGTTGATTCGCCGTTCCGGAAGTATATAGTACAGAACTGGTTGGATAAGTAAAAATAAACGGCATCTGAGTCTTGCCAAAATCAGGTGAGCCCCCGCCTTTATCCATATCTGTTTTTGTGGTAACTGCTGTATTAAAGTAATCTTGCATAACCTGAAGAGGAATGCTGGGGGAAGCAGTAAATGTAACAGCTTCATTTTTAATTGTTGAAGTCCAACCTCCAGCATCAACAGCTGCCTGAGCATGAGCATTGAAAACTGGAGTAGCGGTTCTGCCAGTTGGTAAAGCAGCAACAATTTGTGGACTTACATAGAAATTATTATTGTGAATTCTGAGCTTTTGTATAAATCCTTGTTCAATCCAGGATTGCGGTAGGGCAGCTGTACCTAACATATCCCACACATTAGTAGAACTAACACCTAGAAAGCCGGTGTTAATAAATAAATTATTTCTGAAATGAGCTTCAATAGCTGCACCGATCGTACAACCCCATTGAGCAACATTTACAACTGTATTATGATTAATCCAGGCATATTTAATAATTCCTCCACCATCGCGCAAAATTCTGCTGGTTAAGTTGTAAAATGTATTGTTTTCAAATATCAATGTATCTATATCGTTCCCTCTGTCGTCCACTCCTCTACCGTTATCGGGACTTTGCATAGTACCTATGTTGCTTATAATAGAACTTTTAATAA
>DYHC01000048.1:6118-7007 GCA_020724325.1 Melioribacter roseus | reverse complement strand
TTACTTTCTGATTTTTGGCATCGCACCTAATAGATGCTTGTAAATCTCTATCGAGATGAGAATTAATAACTGTAAGCTTTATATTATCAGCACTAAGTCTGATAATGTTTTGCAGCAATGCACTCTTCTCATCAAGATTAGTTACATAAACACCGTCTAGTGTAAGATTACCCCTAGCCATGAATGGTCTATTAGAAACACCACCGCCAGAGACTCCAGGTCTAATAATCGGTTTTTTACCTCCACCTGCAGCCGCGCGAATATGCAACGGGTAGTTAATATTTTCAATACTTGATAAAGTTATATAATAACCTCCTCTTTGCAATTCATAAATTGTATTGACATTTACTCTTTGACCGTTAGATAATGTATCGCCCCTAACAGTTGCATCTAAAGTTCCAACTCCTTGTGGAACCTGTACTATTCTTTGCGCATTAATAATATTTGCTGTGCCAAATACTAATAATACAATAATCAATAAAGAACATATAAAAATTACTCGATTTTTTTTCATTTCAACCTCACTATGTTGTTGTATAATTTTATTTATTCAGGACCTTATAGATCGAATTTAATTCCTAAGTCCGCAGTCCAACCAAAAAATTCTTCTCTTGTTGGATAAGCAGCAATTCCAAGAAAAGCTCCTTCAGGTAGATTTGTTATGTTGTTCATATTAAAAGTAAGTGCAATTTGGGGAAATAATTTGTATTGCAAAGCTAAATCCCATCTTAGAAAAGCATCGGAATATCCATCAAGTTCTGATCTCGTTCCAATTGTTTGAAGTGCATCTCCTTGATATATCATCGAAATTCTACCCGAGAAATTTCCTTTTTCGTAACCCAGAGTAAAATTAGCAAGATGATTAGCTTGTCCTGGCATTCTTGCTTCT
>DYHC01000048.1:4582-6108 GCA_020724325.1 Melioribacter roseus | reverse complement strand
GAGCCGTATCAATAAATGTAAAATTAAATGGAGGAAGTGGATTTCTTGGACCAACTTTCAGAAATGGGAAGTGTGTTTTAGATTTAATCAGTGAATAATTTGCATAGATTACAATTCCGTCGAATGGATTGGGCAAAAATCTTAAGTTAGTTTGTAGCTCAAACTCAAGACCGTATACTTTAGTTTCGTATTTTGAATTTTCAGGTTTTGTTAAAGTAAAGCCAAGAGTTGATCCTGCTTCGGTAATTCTGCTTACTCGCAAATATTCAATATCTCTAAGTGTTTTATAGTAAGTTCCCACTGTGAATAAGCCCCAATTACCATAAAATGAAAGGAACATATCGTAATTCCAAACCTTTGTATGCTTAAGGTATGGCTCTCCTCTTTCAACAGTGCCATCAAAATAACTTATTCGCTCCCAGGGAACTAGGTTGAAATAATCCGGTCTTGCTAACGATCGAGTAATTGCGAAACGTATATCTGACCAATCGGTAAATTTATATCTTACATGTACCATCGGTAAAAACTCGCTGTATGTAACAGTACCAACTGTATCAGTAGAACCTTCGAGTGTAACTATACCTCTTTCGTCAACCTTTGCCTGACCAAAAACACTTTTATAATTTGTTGCTGTATATTCATATCTAAACCCGGGTAGAATCATTAAGTGTGGACCGAGATTAATTTCGGACATTAAATAACCTGCAGTAATTGCTTCGCCAGCAGAATAATCTTCCAGATCTTTTCCATAATTGCGTGTATATTCATTCCAGAACATTTTCATAAAATCATCAATTTTTTGTCTGCTAAGTGGTTTAGCAGGACCAAATAAATATTTGCCATTTAGGAAATTATCTACATTATAGTCCGGATCATAGAAATTCTTGATTTTAATGTAACCCTCGCCAGTAGTTTCAAAAAGCGACGGATTGTTCTTTCCTATTTGATCTATTCGGAAAGCTAATGTCATCCATTCCTCTTTATCAAGACTTCTATTTTTACTTCTGTGTTTTGCCCCTAATTTTATATTTCCAGAAATATTATTGGAAAAAGAAAAAGGAACTGTACCATCAACCTGTCCGGTAAAGTCTTTATCTTTTGTTAATTCCTTGTCAAAAAAATCCTGATAAAATCTAGTTTGGTCTAAATTGTTTTTTGCACCAAGTGGAATAATTTCAGGCCCTTTATCAGTTACGAGTGTGTTGAGATATGCACCTACTTCTCTAAACTGAGAATCGTGCATATAAGGCATGTTATATTTTGAATATGAATAGGAAGTTTGCCATTCTAATTCCATAAAGCTAAGATTATGCTTACCGCTAAGTGAATTGGTAAATAAATCAATATTAATTTCTCGCCCTCTTAACCAATATTCAACGTAAGCATTATCTACGCGGTATCTTTTCCGGTTTCGCAATTCATCCCTTTCTGTTCTACCATAAAGACTGCTAAATACTAATTCTCCATTTCCCAAATCATAATCCATTGCAATACTTGCTCCATAACGATCTCTTGTTTCTTTTCTA
>DYHC01000048.1:0-4572 GCA_020724325.1 Melioribacter roseus | reverse complement strand
AGGTTTAGGTTTTCTACTGTGATTCTCGCGTGTTTTTCACCTGGTAATGGTTCCCGGGCAAATAAATAGGACGCATCAAGTAAGTCGGAGCCGCGATTAGCTCTTTGTAAGCTTCCTGTTGCAACAATACCAAGTTTATTATCAAAGTATCGATTGTTAAGTGTAAAGCTTCCTCTATAATTACCGTATTCTTTATCTTGACTATTATATGATCCCTGAAGTCTAACATTGGTATTAAAACCCTGAGAAGCTTTTTTAATTTCGAAATTAACCTTTCCCCCAATTGCATCACCATCCTGATCAGGAGTTAACGCTTTAAAGACTTCAATTCCGGCAAGCATGTCGGAAGAGATCATTGATAAATCAACAGATCGGTTTTGAGGGTCGGTAGCTGGAATTCTTTGACCATTTATAGTAACAGAATTGAACTTGGGTGACAAACCTCGAACAATTACTTTAGTACCTTCTCCAGCATCCCTTTCAACAGAAATCCCGGGTAATCTTCCAACAGATTCTGCTGCATTCTGATCCGGCAACTCCTGAATTCTATCTTTTGATACAACATTGATAATAGTATTAGAAGTTAATTGTTGATTAATTGCTGCAGCTTGTCCTTGCAACTGACCTGTAACAACAACTTCCTGACCAACAATTACTTTAGGTTTGAGTTTAACATCTACAGATAATGTTCTACCACTAATAATATTGACCCAGACGCTGTCGGTTTCATATCCTAAGTACATAAATAAAATTAGAGTGCGACCTTCGTTTAATCTTACAAGGCGATATTTACCATCACGATCTGTTGTAGTTCCTATTGATGTTCCGCTAATTATTATATTTGCACCTAACAGGGGTGACCCGTCGGTGCCATCTGTAACAACACCAGACACATTTCCTGTTTGTGCTAATAGAATTGCATTAAAGGATAAGAGGAAAACAAATAAAACAATAAAAAATAATTTAGAATTGATGCGTTTCATTCAATCCTCCGAGATGAAAGCAATAATTAGAAGATATAGTTTAATAATGCACACATTAGTTAAATTATAATTGGCATACTTGGTATACCGGGTGATAGAATAATACAAAGATTATTTAATTATGTCAAGATAAATTATTTTCCCTGTCAATTTTTTCATTAAGAAAAAAAGTTTCTATTTTGTTTTTATTTGATAATATTAATAAAACTATTTTGGTGAGTTAATGGAAAAAACAAAAAAACTAAAAATCTGGCATGTTGGTAACTGGTGTGTTCATACTGGTCAAAGGTATGTTGAATCACCTTTCCAAGCGCCTTCAAAAGGTGTTGAAATATTAAATTATGCAAAACCTCTTATTGATTCTCTTAGAGAAATTCCGGACGCCGAAGTGGTTAGCGAGCCTTCCTGGGAATTGTATAATATGCCCCCCGAACAATTTACTGAAAGATTGAACTGGGCAACCACTATTATATTTGCTGATGTGGAAACTAAATGTCTTATGCTTCATCCAGATTTCTTTACAAGAGCCAAGTGGGGTGATAAACCTGTTACATTCCCAGATCGTTTTGATCTGATTAAAACATGGATTTCTGAAGGCGGACATTTTCAAATGAACGGAGGATGGTATAGTTTTACCGGAGAACTTGGTAAAGGTGGATGGCGAAGGAGCAGACTCCATAATCTATTTCCTGTTGAATGTTTGGAACATGACGATCTAATAGAATCGACTGAAGGATATGAAGTTAGATGTAATGATGAAAATCATCCTGTTGTTAATGGAATCGATTGGTCTACTATTCCACCACTACTTGGTTTTAATGAAACTAAAATCAGAACCGATTCAATCAGTCTTATTGATATCAAAAATGGTGACGAATGGCATCCTTTGTTTGCATATAGAAAACATAGCAAAGGAATTTTTTCTGGATGGATGACCGGCGCAAGTCCGCATTGGGGAATCAATTTCATGAAATGGAAGTATTATAAAAAATTCTGGCAGCAGGTTTTCTTATACATAAATTAATCTACTATAAAATTAACTCGGAATTTATATGCTTCTTCAATTAATCGATTGGATCATAATTGCATTATTTTTTATCGTATCAATTGTAATAGGAATTTGGGCAACAAAGCGTGCAAGTAAAAATTCAACTGAATTTTTTCTTTCCGGTAGAAATATGCCCTGGTATATTTTAGGATTTTCAATGGTAGCTACAACATTCTCCGTAGATACACCTAATCTTGTAACCGATATTGTAAGACAAAACGGAATTGCTGGTAACTGGGTATGGTGGGCGTTCTTATTAACAGGAATGCTTACAGTTTTTATTTATGCAAAGTTATGGAGAAGATCTAATGTTATGACCGATGTAGAATTTTACGAAATAAGATATAGCGGAAAATCAGCTGCATTTCTTAGAGGATTTCGTGCTCTTTACCTGGGCTTATTTTTCAATGTCGTAATTATGGCTTCGGTTACTCTGGCTGCCATAAAAGTAGGTTCTGTTTTGTTAAACATGACACCGATGGAAGTTCTTCTAATTGCCGGTGGAATTACTGTAATCTATAGTGCATTAGGCGGATTACTTGGAGTTCTCTTAACAGACTTTATTCAGTTTGTGATTGCAATGATTGGTTCTGTAATCGCAGCCTACATTGCAGTAAATCATCCTAAGATAGGTGGAATAGATAAACTTCTGGCACACCCTAATGTTGCAGACAAACTTTCTATACTTCCTGATTTTAATAATTATGAATTAGCACTTGTAGTATTTATAATTCCGGTTGCTGTACAATGGTGGAGCGTTTGGTATCCCGGCGCCGAACCTGGTGGCGGAGGTTATATAGTTCAAAGGATGCTGGCTGCAAAAAATGAAAAACATGCTATGGGCGCTACACTATTTTTTAACTTTGCACATTATGCTTTACGTCCCTGGCCTTGGATTCTTGTTGCGCTTTCTTCAATAATTGTTTTTCCAAATCTCGATGCAATACAACATGCTTTTCCTAATGTAGACCCAAGAATTATCGGGCATGATATGGCATACCCGGCAATGCTAACCTACCTGCCAAGCGGTGTTATAGGACTTGTTATTGCATCGCTAATTGCTGCCTACATGTCCACTATGTCCACAAGTATGAATTGGGGTTCATCGTATGTTGTTAATGATTTTTATAGAAGATTTATAAAACCTGAAGCAGCCGAAAAAGAACTTGTACTTGTTGGAAGAATTTCTACTGTTCTAATGATGGTGCTTGCAAGTATGTTTGCACTTCTAATGCAAAATGCATTAAGTGCATTTAATATTCTTTTGCAAATTGGAGCAGGAACTGGATTACTCTTTATCCTTAGATGGTTCTGGTGGAGAATAAATGCATTCAGCGAAATTGTTGCAATGGTTGTTTCTTTCCTAGTTGCACTTTTTTTTCTTATACTATCTAATTACCATAACTCCAAAATTGATCTATTGATTGCATCGGGAATGGATCGAGTTGCCGCTGTTCAATTAGTAGGTCCATTAAAAACTTATGAAGAGCTTATAATTGGCATATTAATTACAACGACTGCCTGGATTACAGCAACATTTGTAACCAAACCTACAACAACTGAAAAGTTGATAAGATTCTACAAGCTTGTTCATCCGGGTGGAATCGGATGGAAAAAAATTTCTAATATTCTAAAATCTGAAAACCCTAACTATGATGAATCTTACGGAAAGGCTTTTATAACCGAAGGAATTATTGGAATGGTAATTGGATGTATTGGAGTTTACAGTTTGCTGTTTTCAATAGGATACTGGCTCTACTCTCAGTATGTTCTTGCCGCGTTCCTTACAATTGTTGCCGTGATCTGTTCGATTATTATTATGAAAATCTGGAATAAGTTCCATGCAGAGTAACATCTGTTCTAATAGAATTAAAAATAATCCCTGGTGAAAAAATGACACCAAAAGAAAGAATGAAAGCGGCAATGAATTTGGAAGAAGTAGATAAAATACCTCTGATGTGCCAGATGAGTATAGGTCATATGTTGATGCAGCTGAATATTTCTCCAGCGGAATTCTGGTTCGATCCAAAAACTTTTGCGGATGGATTAATTGAACTAAGACGGATTTATGACTTTGATGGAATTCTAATAAGCTTGCACGGACATGACCCATATTGGCGAAACAAAGTAATAAAAACTTATAAATCTACAGAAGCTGAAATTGTTGAATGGAAGAATGGAGATAAAACTTTTTGCTTATTTAATGATCTTCCATACTATCAGTTTGCATCTCCGCCAACTCAAGCAGATTATTCAGCATTAACAGTTGATGAACTACCTGATGAATTGGATTATATTCCTGTTTCTCAGAACCTGCCTTTCTATATTAATAGGGATCATAAATTTGATGTTATCAACTACATTGTTGATTTAGTCGGGAACTCATACTC
The DNA here is from genome assembly GCA_020724325.1 of Melioribacter roseus. Lineage (GTDB taxonomy): Bacteria > Bacteroidota > Ignavibacteria > Ignavibacteriales > Melioribacteraceae > DSXH01. Next base: position 151 of record DYHC01000048.1, on the reverse strand, counting down.
CATTCATGGAGAAATAACTTCTCCATTCGATTATCTACTTGATTATATCGGGCTCGATAATGCAATGATCGCATTAATCGATAATCCAGAAAAATGTTTGATGATCCTCTCTCATTTTACTCATCTCATTAAGCAACATGCAATTGAAATG
>DYHC01000047.1 GCA_020724325.1 Melioribacter roseus | reverse complement strand
TAAGGTTAAGAATAATTTTCTCATGTCACTAACTTACCCTTTTAATTGTGCATCGGAATGCTTTTGTTTTTTTGTTCGATACCGATTGACCGCCAAGTATTTCATCAAGAGCTTTGCGGAGGTCTTTCGTCTTAATATCACTCTGTTTTCTGGAGTCGTCAATTCTTCCGTGATATAAAACTTCGAAACTGCCGTTTAAAACATATACTTCCGGTGTAACAGACGCGGCAAATTTATCCGCTATAACATTTTTTTCGTCCTTTAATATTGGGAACTGAAGATTATTATCTTTTGAATGCTGTTTAATTTCTTCCACGCTTTCTTGTTTATTGGAATTAATGCCAATGAAAGCAATTCCCTTATCTTTGTAATCATTATAAACTTCTGCCATTCTGGAATTGTAATCGTTGGAAATTGGGCATTGAGTAGCAACAAAAATAATTACAATTGCTTTAGAAGTTTTGAAATCGCTAAGCTGAAGTTCTTTTCCATTATAATCTTTCAGCTTGAAATTTTCTACTTTGGTTACATCGCCGGCAAATAGAAGTGATGATAGAGATAGCAGTGCGGCAAAAAATAATTTATTCAGTTTATTCATTTATTTTCTCCTGATTTTTTTGATGGATGTTGTGCAAAGATATTTATCAAGCGTCTATTTTGTCAAACATATTCATAAAAATAAAGTTCCATAATTATGCCCTGAACTTTTGCTAATTTTTGAACCAATTAAGAAATAGAATCGTTAATAAATAAAGATTGAGAATCTGCTAAAATGAAAAAATGTTTATTAACGGTTATTGCCTGGGTTTTGTTTGTATCAGGGTGCAAACCGAGCAGGGCACAATTACAAATTATTCCAGCATTTTCAAACTTAGTTTTTGAACAACCGGTTGATATTCAAAATGCCGGCGACGGTTCCAACAGGCTATTTGTAATATCGCAGCCTGGCATTATCTATGTTTTCCAGAATAATGATAATACATCTACAAAAAAAGTATTCCTCGATATTCGGGATAAAGTATTATTCGGCGGCGAACAAGGATTACTGGGCTTGGCTTTCCATCCCGATTATAAAACTAATGGTTATTTCTATCTCAACTATACCACAAGCAATCCGCGCAGAAGTGTTGTTTCCAGGTTTAAAGTAAGTAATAACGACCCTAATACTGCTGATAGGAACAGTGAGTTAGTACTGTTAACGGTTGAGCAGCCTTATTCAAACCATAACGGCGGACAAACATCTTTTGGTCCGGATGGTTATCTCTACATATCATTTGGTGATGGAGGTTCAGCCGGCGATCCGCAAAATAATTCGCAAAATTTGAGATCATTACTTGGCAAAATACTTAGAATTAATGTCAACATTACTTCGCCTGGATTAAATTACAGCATCCCCGACGATAACCCATTAAAGGGAAATACAAACGGACTAAAGGAAGAAATCTACGCTTGGGGATTAAGAAACGTCTGGAGGTTTAGTTTTAATCCGGCAGATTCAAAATTATGGGCAGCAGATGTAGGGCAGAATGCCTGGGAAGAAATTAACATTATTGAGAAAGGGAGGAATTACGGCTGGCGAATTATGGAAGGGAACCATTGTTTTAATCCTTCTACAGATTGTAACACGGCAAATTTAACTTTACCCATTTGGGAATATGGTCATAATAACCAGGGCGGTTATTCTGTTACCGGAGGCTATGTGTACCATGGTTCTTTGTTACCCGAGTTAAAAGGGAAATATATATATGGAGATTTTGTTTCCGGTAGGATCTGGTCGCTTTATTTAAGGAATAATAGAGCGTACAACGAACTTCTCTTTTCAAGTAATCACAATATTTCAACTTTTGGAGTAGACGAACAAGGTGAATTGTATTTTGCAAATTATAATACCGGCAGACTTTATAAATTTAGAAGCGCAGCAACAAAAGTGGGCAGTAGTTGGTTGCCCGAGGCATATAGGTTATATCAGAATTATCCTAATCCATTCAATTCATCAACAAAAATAAGTTTTGAAATACCGGAAGAAAGTTTTGTAGAACTAAAAATATTTGATGTGATAGGTAAAGAAATTTCTAATCTAGTTAATGGAGTAAAACCAGCTGGATTTTTCTCGGTTGATTTTAACACATCCGGCAACGAAATTACAAGCGGAATTTATTTCTATACATTGATCGTTACTGGTTTGACGGGTATGGGTATTAAATTTATGCAGACCAATAAATCAATTTTCCTTAAATAGGTTAATTATTGTATAGAAAAATTGCGGTGTTATTACTGTTAAAGAACAGTGAATTACTTCTCTTTCTGCTGCCAATGACTGCAATTAGACTAATAGCAATAGACTTCTGATAAATTCAGAAACGTCACTTCGAATCCCGCAAAGCCGGATGAGAAATGTTATTTCGAGGGATCCCGACTTGTCGGGAGACCGAGAAATGACGTGCGATATTTTTTATAGGTTACAGCAAATTCATATTCTTTAAATTATCCAGACCTTAGCAATTTCCCGTTACTTAATAATTATTTAGTTGATCTCTCCATAAAATTATTTCACAATTCAAAACATAATAATTACCTTTACGTGTAAAAAATTTTTTGTGGATTAGGATTTATGACAACTTTTGAATACTCGTTTTTTGCAAAGCTAATCTATAGATACGGAAATATTATTGCCACGTTTTTTCTTTCTATTCATTTGATAACATCAGTAATAATAATGTTCGAGAAGTGGTATTTTGTTTTTTTTGCGTTAATAAATGGATTTTTCATTTTCATAATTAACAAATATTTTATAAAGACTTACAGACTTTTCCCATTTAAGATAGAGGCAGACAATGAAAAGTTAGTTTGCCATAATTTTCTGATGAGTAAAAAAGAAATCAAAATTAATCATTCCGATATCGAAAATATTACAGGAGGAATATTCAGTGGATTTCCGACAAGACCAATTTATATTTATGATGGAGAGCAGAAAATAACAATAGGATTTTATTCACACGTTGGGAAATTTCAGAATTTACTAACAGTCATTTTAAAAAATATACCGCAGCCTTTATATAACCGATTGCTTGAGGGCATGAAAGAAATGAGAGTCGAAAGAAAAAAATAAGCCCATCGAAATCAATGGGCTTTTTTATACACCTTATGCCTTGTAAACTAAGATAGCATCTTTAGCTTGTTTAGCAATTCTGAATTTTACAACCTTCTTAGCTGGAATAGTAATAGTTTCGCCCGTTTTAGGATTTCTGCCCTGTCGAGCTTTTCTATCAACCAAAACTAATTTTCCTAATCCAGGAATAACGAATGACTTTTTAGCTTCTTTGTAGGCGAGTTTAACGAATTCGCCCATGAATTCCCCGGCTACTTTTTTTGACACACCGGTTTTTGTTGCAAGATGAGCTAGAATTTGGCCTTTTGTCATTGCCATGATGTAACCCCTATTTTTATTGGATGTAAATTCAAGCGAAATTTAGCACTTTTTTATTTGAAAACAAACAGTTTTTGTCTTTTTTATTTAGCTATTGACTTACATAACAATGGTAGATTAAGCAATATTTATACGGTTATTATGAATATCTCTTTTTATTCTTTTATCAATCAGGAATTAAAACTATTTTAGCAAAAAATTTTTAAGATACTTAATGAAAAAACTTTTTCTAGCAGTAATATTTTTTATTTCACTGCTAAATTTATTTTCTCAACAGGAAAAAATTCAAAGAAAAGAATCTAGTCAATTTGGTAACGACACAATTAAAACCGGATTGATTTCTTTATCAGAAAAAAATATTAACGCTGATACAGCAAAAACCAAACAGCAAGAAAAATTACTTCCCCTAAAACATAATAACCTTTTAACGAGTTACGAAAATGTTTTAAGAGGAACCGACTTCCATAAATTGGATATGCGCTATACTGGCGATTACTTTGCATATATTCCGTTTGGATTTGTGAGAGATTTTGGATCCATAGGTCAACCTAACGAAATTGTTTTATTCGGAAATGGCTTTGGAAATTCGTCCTACTTAATGAACGGCATTAGCATTAATAACCGTCTTGCTAACTCTCTGGATCTTAATCTCTTCCAATCCGAAAGCATTGATTCAATTGAAACTATTCCATTGCCGCAAGGTTTTTTGTTCAACGAAATGAATAATCCTGTTACAATAAATTTTTTTTCAAGGGATTTTGTTACTTCAAAACCATATACGCGTATTAGATTTTATCAAGCGCCTAACGAAGAAGGTTTTTTCGACGGTATATTCAGTTCTAATATAAGCCGAAGATTAAGCTTATTTACAGAATTAACTCATCAAAGCACTGACCCGCGATTCAAAAACTCTGATTATGGAATGTGGGCTGGAAGCATACGGCTGCGGTACCTCCTCAACAAAGTTTTTAACGTAATTTGTAGTTACAGCTATTTTCAGAGTAATGTTCAATTAAATGGAGGCGTTGATGTAGATAGTATTAAACTAACTAGTCCGTCTGTCCAGGTAGATGAAATATTGTTCAGCACAATTCGAGCACCGGTAAATTATCTTGATAGATATCAAAAAGTTTCGAGCAATAACCTAAATATCAAATTACTGGCAAGCTTAATAGACAATACGCCCACCGACTTATCATTTTATTATCAATCATCACTAACTGAATTCAGGCAAAACGAGTATACAGATTCTGTGGTATCAAAACGGTATTGGGATTGGTCTAAGCGTGTTGAAAAAATACTTCGCGATAACAAGTTTAGTACATACGGCGCTAAACTCTCTCAAAAATTTGAAACCGGCTTATTAAATATATACTCTGAAGCGCTTTATGAAAACACTTTATTAAATACACCGTTGATAAAGAGGAGTGATAGAATTGATATTTTTTCTGCATTAGTAAAAGCAAGCTTTCAACTGAAAAGTGAACTACAAAAGTTTCTTCCATCCGTCTTTGGCAAATTTTTGAGTTACAATGGTAATAGTTATTTAGGTGCCGGGGCAGACTTATCCTGGTTTATTGATGAAAACTTTTTAATCTACCTGGGTTTTTCTAAATATCAAAAACCATCCAATCACTTAATAATTTCCTCTGAAAAAAAAGATGAATTGGATTACAGAATTATAGAAACAAAACTAAATTATAAAAATTCGTCGCTGAATATTTCAACAGGTTATTTTCTACAAGAACTTACAAGTAATGTCCGCCATTACAAGACACTGCAAGGAATAAATTTAAAATTCGATTGGCATCCTTGGAAATTATTACTAAGCACAAATACAAGTTATTATTTTATACAAAAAGAGAAAGATAATTTTCCATTACCCGATTTCACTTCAACCGGAGGGTTATATTATGTTGACACATTATTTAATTCCAACCTAAACCTGAAAACGGGTATAAACTACCGGCTTACTGGAAACCGCGGTTATCAGTTTGTCAATTTTGAAACGTTCGAAATAACAAGATGGATCAGTTTCGGAGGAGGTATCATCCTTCCCTCTGTTGATGTTAAGCCCTCAGTACAATTCGATTTCTTTTTAGCAGGAAAAATTCAGAATGCTGCCACTGTCTATTTTGTTTTTGAAAACTTACTAAATGAGAAATATTACATTGTTCCATACTATCCTAAACAGGAAAGAGGAGTTCGATTGGGAGTTTCCTGGGAATTTGTTGACTAGATACTTTTCCAATCTAAAAATTTATATCAAGGTATATCAACCATGAGTAGAAACAAGATTCTCTACAAATTAATTTTAATAATATTATCTGCTGCTATTACATCCGCTCAAACATTGGTAACAACTGATCCGCAATTTTCTTCGCAGACAGATATTATTACTATTACTTTTGATGTTTCTAAAGCAACTCACCAAAACAAAATTGCTGGATATACCGGGGATGTATATGTTCATACAGGAGTAACAATTAAAACCGGGCATGGAACTGTAACAAGATGGCAAAACGTAATAGGAGTATGGGGAAATAATTCCGTGCAGCCAAAACTTACAAGAAAAAATACCGATGTTTATGAAATAACAATTGATAACCCCAGAACTTTTTATTCCGTATCAGATCCATCACATAATATTACCGAGTTATGTTTCGTATTAAGGAGTGCTGATGGTTCAAAACAAACAGAAGATATATTCGTAGCATTATATGAAGGCGGAATAACCGTTGTGATAAACACGCCAACTGTATCGGTCGGATTTGGCGACCCGATGCGATCGCCAGTCTTTGCAAAGCCGGGGGGAACGATAAATATTTCTGCCTCCGCCGCTGCTATAGGAACTACAACTTCTTCTATGAAATTGATTATTAACGGTTTAGAAAAAGCTGTGACTTCACAGGAAAATATTCAGTTTCAATTTGTTGCAGATCAGTACCCAACCGGAAGGAATGATGTTAAAGTAACAGCTGCTGATGTAGTTGGAAGAAAAGATTCAATAGAGTTTGTGATATTCAAAAATCCTGCTATAAGTTCGGCTGTTCTTCCACAAGGCAGTAGGCATGGAATTAATTATGACGGCAGCAATGTTACACTCGCACTCTTTGCTCCTAATAAAGAGTTTGTTTATCTAATAGGAGACTTCAACGACTGGAAAGTAGATGCAAATTATTTAATGAAAAGATACGTAGCGAAACCCGATAGCGTTATATGGTGGATTACTCTTTCTAATCTTACTACGCAACAGGAATATGCTTATCAATTTTTGATTGATGGCACCTTAAGAATTTACGATCCTTACACAGATAAAATTCTTGATCCTTCTAACGATGCTGAGATAATTAATTCTGGAGTTTACCCTAACTTAAAAACTTATCCATCACAAAAAACAAGTGGAATAGTTTCTGTTCTTCAAACCGGACAAACTCCTTACAACTGGAAAGTCATAAATTTTCAGAGACCTCCAAAAGAAAAATTAATTGTATATGAATTACTTCTGCGCGACTTTGTAAAATCGCATTCCTACAAGACGCTTACAGATACATTAAGCTACTTTAAAAAACTTGGAATCAATGCAATAGAACTGATGCCGGTTTCAGAATTTGAAGGGAACGATAGCTGGGGCTATAACCCTATGACGTACTTTGCACCTGATAAATATTACGGTACAAAGAATGAATTAAAAAGATTTATTGATGCGTGTCATGAAAACGGAATTGCTGTAATTCTGGATATTGTTCTTAATCATGCATACAATTCCAACTCGATGGCTCAGATGTACTGGGAAAATGGACGCCCGGCTTATAACAATCCTTGGTTCAATGTTCAATCTAATTTTCAAAACCCCGATGCGCAGTGGGGCAACGACTTTAACCACGAAAGTTTACACACACAATATTTTGTTGATAGAGTTCTTGAATACTGGTTAACTGAATATAAGTTCGATGGATTCAGGTTCGACTTTACAAAAGGTTTTAGCAATAGATTGAAAACAATGTCTGATCCTTGGGGAAGCGATTACGATGTGGATAGAATAAGGTTACTGAAACGAATTGTAGATAAAGTCTGGACGTACGATCCTACTGCAATTATGATATTCGAACATCTGGCTGTGAATCAGGAGGATAGCGAACTTGCTCATTATGGCAACGGAATACTGATGTGGGGAAACATGAATTACAATTACAGCGAAGCATCAATGGGATGGCTTGGCAATTCCAATTTCAGCAACATTTCTTATAAAGCCCGTGGCTGGACAAAACCTCATCTAATCGGTTATATGGAAAGCCATGACGAAGAACGATTGATGTATAAGAATTTACAATTTGCAAACTCATCCGGTAATTACAACATAAAAAATCTTCAGACTGCGTTGAACAGAATTAAGCTGGCTGCAACATTTTTTCTTACAATCCCGGGACCAAAGATGATCTGGCAATTCGGTGAACTCGGTTACGATATTTCTATTAATCACAACGGAAGATTAGGAAGAAAACCGGTTCCATGGATTGATGAATTGAATTACTATACCAACAGCGACAGAAAAAGTTTATTCAACACGTTTGCAGCTTTAATCCGGTTAAAAAAACATTATAACGTTTTTTCCACAGATAATTTTGTAATGGATTTATCAGGAGCTCAAAAAAGAATTAACCTTAGCCATTCATCAATGAACGCAGCTATAATCGGCAATTTTGATGTTAATGCCGGAAGCATAGCGCCGGCATTTCAATCCACAGGATGGTGGCACGAATTCTTTACGGGTGATAGTCTAAACGTGACAAATGTAAATGCACTTATTGATCTTCAGCCCGGAGAGTACCGCCTTTACACTTCAAAAAAATTAATCCCCTTTAATATAATTACTGATGTTAAAGAAGAACCTTATCTTAAAACAGATTTTGTTTTGTACCAGAATTATCCAAATCCATTTAATTCGAGTACGGCTATAAGTTATCAGTTATCAACCAACAGTTATGTACAGTTAAAAATCTATGATATTCTTGGAAGAGAAACGGCAACTCTTTTTGAGGAATTTAAACCAGCTGGTAATTATAATTATACCTTTTCCATTATGAATTATACATTACCTTCCGGTATTTATTTCTACAGATTATCAGTTAATGGTTCCGCACAAACCAAGAAAATGGTATATCTTAAATAACTCCACAGCCGTAATAGTTAATAACGAAAATCTTCTGCTTAGTTGACAGACAAAAAACAAATGTACAGCAGCTTTTTTGTTATTCAAAATTTTCCGTTTCGTTGTCATAAATATGTTCATGGAAAATTTCTTCGAGTTCACTTTCAAAGAAAAATTTCTCTTCACCGAAAGCTGGTTTTAGTTCATCAAGCCATGTAGCTTTTTCATTATACCCGGCAAAGAATGGTCTGGCAATCCAATCTGGATTTCTTCCCTGTAGAAATCTCATAACAATAACATCAACATCTTGTACCTTACTGACACCAAGAACTTGAATTTTACCGGGAGTAGAACTCATACTTGGACCGCGAACTGTTCTACAAACACCGCTTACTCTTTGGTAAGCTTGGCGGAATATTTTCCATGCATCAACTAAAGAAACCGCAAAGAAGTGCTTGGCTCCTGTGTCTCTTGCAATAAACATATAATAAGGAATGCAATTATTATTAACCTGCTTACGCCACATTTCTGCCCAGATTTCGGGTGAATCGTTTATATGTTTTAGTACCGGCGATTGAGTTCTAATTTGAGCGCCTGTAGCTCTTATTTTTCTTATTGCCTCTTGCGCTGCTGCTGTGGATAATTCAATAGGGTGATTAAAATGCGCCATTATTGCCAGATTTTTTCCCTTGCTTACAATCCTTTCGAATAATCTAAGCAATTCATCAGAATCGTCATCGGTCAAAAATCTGTAAGGCCAATAACTGATTGCTTTGGTACCAATTCTAATTGTCTGTATATTATAAAGCGCATCGTCAAGGAGCCGGTCTATGTATGCTGAAAGAATTTTTGTTTTCATTATCAGCGGATCCCCGCCGGTGAAAAGAACATCCGTTACTTCTCTGTTCTCTATAAGGTAACGGTATAACAGATCAATTTCCTTCATTGCAAATTTCACTTCGTTCATTCCAACAAATTGCGGCCATCGGAAACAGAATGTACAATATGCATGGCACGTTTGTCCCTGACTTGGAAAGAAAAGGACGGTTTCTCTGTATTTATGCTGAACTCCGGGTAACTCGGTTCCATTGATTTTAGGAACATTATATTTTTGTCCGGCGGGATGCGGATTTAATTCCATTCTTATTTTATTTGCTTCATCATTTAATATACTCCGAGGAACATTCTTTTTTATCAATTCTTCTATTTGTTCATAATGTGAGTTAAGAAGCATTTCTTTCCTGGGAAACGTAAGGGTAAATATTGGGTCGAATGGAATATTATCCCAGTCAATCAAATTATCGACAACATAATTGTTTGTCTTAAATGGAAGGACATTACCAACAACTTCAATTGCAGAATTATCGCTATTGGAAAGTTTCTGCATTTGAGGTATTTCAAAATAATTACGAATTGAATAACTCTTATATAAATTAGCTGCCATACTACCTCCAGTTTTAATTAAGTTAGACTTTAGAGAAATTCAGAAACGTCGCTTCGAATCCCGCAAAACCGGATGAGAAATGTTATTCCGAAGGAGCGAAGCGACTGAGGAACTACGCATAGATTCTTAGCCTC
>DYHC01000046.1:8437-10299 GCA_020724325.1 Melioribacter roseus | reverse complement strand
TAAAAAAGCGGTTACACTCGATTCATTAAATACAGAATATTTATTTCTTCTTGCCAGTATTTATTCAGCATCACGTTTAGAGGATTATGCTATAAATGTTTACGAAAAAATAATCGAAATAGATTCAACCAATTATCCTTCATATTTTCAACTTGCCCAGTTAAACGAAAAAAAACGTCCGAATTATTCTTTAATGATTTATAAAAAATTAATTGATGATATTGGCCCCGAATGGAATATACTAATTAAGATTATTGAATTAAATGAAAGACTTGGTAATGTGGATGCAACAATCGATACTTTTGAAGAACTCATTAAATTGAATCCCTCGGATTTAAGATTGAAAAAAGTTTTGATTGAATCTTATATTAAAGCCGGCAAGTATGAAAAAGCTGAAAATCTTATTGATGAAGCTCTAGTAAGCTTTCCAGATGACCTTAATTTATATGAGATGAAAGGTAGTGTCTTTATAAATAATGGTAAATGGGAAGATGCTTATCGTCAATATTCTAAATTAATTGAGAGTAGCGAGATAAGTTTTGAAAACAAAATGAGCATCGGTTCAATATTTTTTAATGCAGTGGAAAAGGATTCTGCAAACTTGCTGTATGCCAGGGAAATTTTTTCTAAGCTGGATAAAGATACAACCGATTGGCAGGTGAAAGCTTATCTGGGTGAAATTGAACTCCAGCTTAAAAATGATTCTAATGCAATTCAATATTTTCACAGGGCAGCTAATCTAGCAGAATGGAATTCCCAGCTCTGGATTAGATTAGGAGGATTTTTGTTCGACAAAGGAAAATATTCCGAGGTTGTTCAATCGTTAATTAAAGCCGTTGAATTATTCCCGAACGATTTCGCTATTAATCTGATCTATGGACTTTCACTTTCTCAACAGAACAAACATAAGGAAGCCAAACAATTCTTATTTAAAGCAGCAGATATTAATTCTTCGGATTTAACGGTATTGACTGCACTTGGCTACACTTTAAATCAGCTTAAAGAATACGATGAAGCCCTAAAACATCTCAATAAAGCACTTCAGATTAATCCCAAAGATATTCAAGTGCTTGGAATGACAGCTCTAGTTTACGATTCCAAAACTGAATTTAATAAATCAGATTCCCTTTATACCATTGCAATGAATATGGACCCTGAGAATTCATTAATACTCAATAATTTTGCTTACTCACTTGCCGAGCGAGGTATTCGGCTGGATGAGGCACTCGAATGGAGTAAAAAAACTGTTGAGAAAGAACCAGAAAATTCTTCCTACCTGGATACAATCGGTTGGATCTACTTCCGCTTAAATGAACTTGATAAAGCTAAGCTATACATTGAAAAAGCACTAAGTTATGATAAAGAAAATGGAACTCTTCTTGATCATCTTGGTGATGTATTATTCAAATTAGGTAATGAAACCAAGGCAATTGAACTATGGAAAAAAGCTCTTCAACTTGATCCTAACAATTCAAAAATCCAACAAAAAATTGAAAAAGGTGAGCTGTGAAAAAACATATAATGATTATTTTCTTACTACTTTTTATTGTGATAATTGCCGCCGGATGCGCACCTACTAAGTCGATTCCTGCTGATAGAGTTTTATCTGCAGATCGATTAATTAAAAAACTGGAAGCAAACAGAAGAAAAGTAAAAACGTTTATTGGTTCGGGCGTAATTAGCATTACTTCACCAAACGTAAATGCAAAAAGTACTTTTCAGGTAACACTAAAAAAACCTGATTCATTATCAATATCGTTTTACGGTCCATTTGGTATCGATTTGGCACATGCACTAATTACTCCGCAAAATTTTCAGTTCTACGATGTTATAAATAATAATCTTTATAGAGGAAAAATGCG
>DYHC01000046.1:3798-8427 GCA_020724325.1 Melioribacter roseus | reverse complement strand
TCAGAGTGTTTTAAAAGTTGATTTCTCTTTAGATGAAATAATTGATGCTTTAGCCGGCAGCGTTAACCTCACGGAAAAATTAAGAGTCGAACCCGATAGAATCTCTACCAGTGGAAATAATTATATCCTTTCTTATCTAGATCCTTCAAATGGATTTGAGAGAATTTATAGTATTAGTAATAATAACCTAGCTATAAGTGAAAATATTCTAAAAAAAATTGATGGTAATATTTTTATGGAAGGGAAATATTCCCGATTCCAAAATTATGAAGATGTTCCTATACCTCATGAAATAGTTCTTTATGATCTTGTCAATAAACAAAATCTAAAAGTGGAATACAGAAAAATTGACGTGAATAAGAATTCGATCGAACTCAAACTTGATATTCCTACCGATGTCAAGATAATCGAATGGTAAAATTATCGCGATATATTACTCTAATCCTATTTCTTTTGCCGATAACTGTTTTTTTGCAAACAGCCGATAGCATTAAACAAAAAAATATAGAACTCTCCAATATCAAAAATGAAATAACTGTTCTGGAAAAGGAACTAAAAAGCAAAACCAAAAAAGAAAGGGAATCGATCCAGACTTTAGAAAAAATTAATAAGCAGAAATTGCTGCTTAATAAACTGATTAGTAATCTGATAGACGAAGAAAAGACTAAATCCAATGAAATTGAGGATACTGAAATACTAATTAAAACTGTAGAAGAAAGAATAAAATTGTTAATGGATAAATACAGCAGTTATGTTGTTTGGGTCTATAAGAACCGCGGATTATCGATATACAGATTTTTACTTGATACAGATTCATTTAATAAAACTATCAAACGTTACCGCTATTTAAGATTCATTTCTGATCAAAACAAAAAGACTCTCGATCAGTTAAACCGGAGTAAAGAAGAGTTAACGCTTCTTAAAAAGCAACTGGAAAAAGAACGGAGCGAGAAAGAAATAATCTTATCCAGAAAACAGAATGAACAGCTTCTCTTAAATGGAAAAGAAAAAGAAAGAAAAGAATTGATTGAAACACTTCGTAAAGATCAGAAAATGATTACTGCCGAAATTGAATCCAAACGACAAGCAGAAATTCTTATTAAAAATATTATTGCAAGATTGATTGAAGAAGAACGTTCGAGGAAAGCAAAACTTCTAGAGAAAAAACCGGGGGATAAGATATCCGTCCCAACTTACGATTACAGTAATTTCCAAAATTTTGTAGTTCTGAAAGGAGAAATGACCTGGCCTGTTAACGATGGAAAAATTGTCCGCAAATTCGGTGAAAATAAAAACGAACGACTTAAAACTGTTACTTTAAATTACGGAATTGATATCTCTGTAAAGGGAAACCAGAACGTTTATGCGGTTGCTGAAGGAATTGTCTCCGCAATAGATTGGATCCCCGGTTACGGTAGTATTATAATCATTACACACAGAGATGAGTTTAGAACCGTGTATGGACATATTTCCAATATAACAGTTGAAGAAGGGGACAGAGTTGCTGCCGGTAAAGTTATTGGAATTGTAAATGAAAGTCTTGAAGGTAATATACTTCATTTCGAAATATGGAATGAAAGAAATTATCAGAATCCGGAGGTGTGGTTAGTTAGAAAGTAATTTTTTTCTCGGTGATGTCTATAATTTATAATTAGGTGCTAATTGTTTTTAATTAGTTTCTATAGGAATATTTTTAAAGACAGCTTCCTTTATTGGATCATAATATTAAACCTGATTATTTATATCCCGGTAATATTAATAATACCTGGTTTCATTCTTGACGATTACTATCTATTTTACATCATTTCGCAAAACCCCGGTGCCCCGATTTCAACTGACCAAAGTGAAGCGTTCTTTCTTTTTATGCGCCCACTATCATATATTTCATTCTGGTTTGATTACATCGTATTTAATGCGAATCCAATATTGGTGAAATTTTTTTCACTATTCCTTCACCTTGTACTTGTAGTAAGTATTTATTTATTGTTAAAGAAATTTACTTTTTTAATCCTTAAAAAAAATGACAACCTATTAATATTTCTCGCTGCTCTCATTTTTAGCTTTCACCTTGATTGCGCTATATGGATTTACTGGATAAGCAACAAGACTGAGTTATTGGCGCTGCTTTTTTATGTCTTGTCGATCTCAGCATTTATAAAATACAACGACACACGAAGAACGACTTATATTCTATTGTGTGCATTATTCTTTTTATTATCCATAACTTCGAAGCAAACCGGATTGCACCTTCCGGTTCTATTAATGTTCATTGTTTATTTGCTAAACTGGAAATTTGATAATGACAATAGAAGAAAAATAATTACTTTCATTGCATTCGGTCTTGTGGTAATGATTTTGTTTTCAACAGTAAATTATTATGTCTATAAATCCGACTTGAATATATCTCAAATCTTCTGGAAAAAACCATTCTCTTTTATAGGCAACTTTCTTCATGTTATTGTTCCATATCATTCTCAGAATATTTATAATTTTTTTCTAGTCAATAAAACTCTTGCCATTATCCTTTTAGGATTTTTTGTAATTGCACTTTTATCGGTTCTGATATTTTTAAAAAAAGAAAAGTCGAAAGTTGTTTTGTTCGGACTCCTATTTGTTTTAATTATTATGTATCCAAGAATTCTTGCAGTAGCAGAACATAGAATAAATGGAATATTAGTTTTCTGGTTTGTCCTTATTCTTGCTTTATGTATGCATAAGTTAAAAAAGGAAGTATATTTAATAATAATGCCTGTAATATTGTTCTATTTTCTAATTACTTTAATAATAAGGATAGGAGAATTAGAAAATAAAATTGAGTCTTACGATAATTATATTATGAAATACACTAACATTATAAAATCTTCCGCGAAAAAAGATTTAGTGGTTATTGCCGAAAATAACTTTTCACTTAATTACCAGGCATATTATCATCTGCATAAGAGTTTTGGCTGTATGGATGGTGTAATTAATTCTCCTGTATTTTATGATGTTTCATTGGTCTACTTTGATATTGAGCATTTCTATAAACCTTTTATTTCCGTTTACCGTTCTGAGAACAGTTTTAGGGTGGAATCATTAAATGATTTGATTTTTTTATCTATTGATAGAAGGAGAGTAAAAGATTATTATCTATTCACAAAAATTATCCCTCAGTATAAAAGTCGAGAGTATAAGCAGATAAATTTCACATTAGATAATTCATTCCCTGTTGATGAATATAACCTCATTTATTTTAATGGAATTGACTGGGTAACCATTGATTAATTATGGTCTCTGTAATAATGCCTACATATAACTGCGCATCTTTTATCAGCCCGGCTATTATTAGCATTCTAATACAAACATTTAAAAACTTTGAGCTGATTATTATTAACGATGGCTCAACCGACGATACAAAAACGATTATAAATAAATTTAATGACAACAGAATAAAATATTTTGAAAAAGAACACAGTGGACTTGGAGATAGTATTGACTACGGAATAGAGAAAGCATCGCATGATTTAATTGCCCGGATGGATGCAGACGATATAGCTCATCCGGAACGGCTTCAAAGGCAATTATGCTTCCTTAACTGCCACAAAGAAATTGATGTGCTGTCCAACTGGTATGCTGTATTTCGAAATCACAGAATACAATACATTATTAAACGCAGTATAGAGCATAACCAGATTTTAAAAAACCTTTCGCTCTATTCTGACATTTGTCACCCATCCGTAATTTTTAATAAAAAATTACTTAAAGCGTTGGGAGGTTTTAAGGTTGCCGATCCTTTCGGCGATTATGTTGTATGGCTGGGCAATAAGTCTAAGCTAAAATTTCATAACCTTCCAGAAGTATTACATTATTACCGTGAAAGGAGCAATTCGCTAAGCAATAATGCGTTAACAAACAGAAGGAGTATTATCTATGAAATTCAAAAACCATATTTTCAAAATAGTTTAAAAGATGAATTTCTGCTTACAGATGCCGAAGAGATGACTGCAAGGGGCTGGCGCGAATATTTATACGGCGATGTTAAAAAATCTTTTTTCTATTGGCGAAAATTAAATTTCAGAATTTTTCAACACCCTTCTATTATTGCCGCATCGGCTTTACGGATTCTACCAGATTCACTATTTCAAAAACTCTTTGGTAAAAGATTGCCTAACAGATTGCATTTTATGATTAACTACTTTTCTAAGTATGAGCAGAATGTTTTAATTGAGTTTAGAAAAACAATTAATGCTATTGAATGTATTCAATAAACCTTACATACTTACTTAACTTATACAATTACTCCAATAGTGTTTCGGAAAAACATGCTCTTCTCTATGCTGATTTTAATGTGATAAATTATTTGTATTACTCGGGATATAAAACTACTAATCCAAATATTATCTTTTACCCGGATTCAACTGCAGTATTTACAGCCATCAGTTTAATAAACAGAAATAAATATAAAAAGCTTGTAAGCACAGATCTTCTAGATGATTTTTTGCAGACTCTAATCAAAGACAAGCGGAAAATCTTTTTTTTCGGAAATAGTAATGAAGTACTAACTAAGATGATCGAGAAATTACAGGATAAATATCCCAACATTAATATTTGCGGCTATAATAACGGATATGAGTTTAAAACCGATAATGT
>DYHC01000046.1:0-3785 GCA_020724325.1 Melioribacter roseus | reverse complement strand
AGATCAATTACAGTAATGCTGAAATACTGTTTGTTGGTTTAGGAGCAGGGAAGCAGGAAAAGTGGGTTATCGATAACTACGAACGGATTAATTGTAAATTGATTCTTACTTGCGGGGGCTGGTTTAATTTATTATCTGGTCATATAAAGCGTGCACCAAAAATTTTTAGAAAATTACATCTTGAATGGCTCTTTAAATTAATTACAGATTTCTTTCGAATATGGAAAAGATATTTTTTGGGAATTCCAGTTTTCTTTTATAGAACCCATATTAGGGAAATAGTAATTGAATTAATTGATAGAAGAGAAAAATGAAAGTCTTGTTTGTTAATGAATACACTTTGAGATACGGCGGCGTGGATAGAATTGTAGATGCCGAAGTTAGTGCACTTAGGAACATAAATATTGATGTAACAGTTTTTTCAATTCACCATAAAAATTTTATTACTGCAAAAGCCAAGCTGGATTATCTAAGAATACTGAAATCATATTTCAACGCTGCTTCAAATCTTCAAAAAGAAATTGATATTCAAAAACCAGATATTGTTCATTTCCATAACATCTATCCAATCCTTGGAATGCCTATTTGGAATAAAATAAAAAAGAGGAAATCGAAGTTCATTCTACACTTACATAACTATTACCCATTTTGTATCAATTCGTTCTTCTTTCGTAAAGGGAATATTTGCACTCTTTGCCGGGATTCAAATAGTATAACACCCGGAATTATTCACAAATGTTACGATAACTCATTCATAAATTCTTGTGTAGTCTCTTTAATAAAACTCTCACCCGTTGGCTGGATAAAAGAATCAACGCAAATAGATCACTTAGTTGGTGTGAGTAATTTTATATGCAATAAATATTCTGATCTTGGAATTGATAAAGAAAAAGTTTCCTGTATTTATAATTTTTCTGATCATTTTAGTGATGATCAATTTGCTTTAGGTGATTATGTGCTTTATCTGGGAGATGTTGTTGATGCAAAGGGTATTGAAATTATTTGCGAAGCTGCTCTGAGATTACCGCTCATTAATTTTATAATTGCTGGTGATGGAAGAGAATTTCATAAATATAATTCGGCTTACATTAATGCTGGTAATATAAAGTTTATCGGTTATGTTGATGGGCAGGAAAAATCAAAGCTTATTTTGAATTGCAGATTTCTTTTGCTTCCTTTTCTTTCATGGGAATCTTTTGGACTTATAATCCTGGAAGCGTATAACTATGGTAAACCGGTAATCACTTCGGGTAGAGGAGGAAGCCAGGAATTAGTTGTTGGTGGTAAAACGGGAATAATTCTGCAAAAAATTGATTACGACTTTGTAAGTAACGAAGTCAATAGATTCTGGAAACAGCTTGAATCAAGTAACTCCTATTTTGATGATTGTAAGGAGTATTCAGCTAAATTTAATATTGATACTCATATCGAAAAATTATTAGAAATCTATAGGAAATGTACCGATGAATAATCTGTTAAAGATTTTTATTGGTTTAATTATTTTATTAATTCCTACTTTTCTTCGTGCACAAGTAGTAGAGCAATATGAAGAAGGAACTAATTATATAAAAATGGTTCTTCATTTAGATGGTGTAGTGCTTAACAACGCTGCCGGATTATATCAAGGTTACTTTGATGAATCTAATCCTGGGAATTTCAGTTTACCTTTAAGAACCATATTCGTAGCCATTCCCGGTAATAATCCGTTTAGTCTTAACTGTTCCATATTAAAATCCCGGCAATTCAATTTTGAGTTGGGGTTAAATCCACAAGTTCAAAAAAGAAGCGATTCAACGGTTGCATATAATGTTAATCCGGATTACGATTATCAGCAGTCATATCCGGAATTGGTTCAATTTGCCGGCTGCAGTTCTATTGATAAAATTAACTGTGCTGAATTTTTAATAAAGCAGTTCAGCTACAACATTGCTGCTAAACAAATTACACAAATCGAAAAGATAGAATTAATAATTCGTTTCCAAAACCCGTTACACATCAGTTCATCCAAAACCATCCAATTAGCTGAGAATTCAACTGCATCGATTATTATTAATTCTGTTCATACAAAATTGAAGGTCTTATTTCTGATCTACTGGCTGCTAAAAATAAATCGGCCTGGATTGAAGACGACTTACAATACGTAAAAGTTGGAATCAACGCAGATGGTATTTACAGAATTTATGGTTATCAATTAGAGAACCTTGGCATTAAATTAAATTTTATTAATCCTTCTACACTAAAAATCTTTTTGCGCGGGGAACCAATTCCCATATTTGTAAAGACAAATAGACACAGCATATTTGCTAAGAATGATTTCATAGAATTTATTGGCAAAAGGAACTTAGGCGGTGCACACCGAGAAATAAGCAGCTTTGGTGAACCTTACAAGGAATATTTAGATCGTTATACTGACACGACTATTTACTGGGTTACATGGAATACTTCTAATCCGGCAGGTGTAAGTGAAGTAAGCTCTGTTTCTTCGCAAAGTAAGGATACATTAGATTATTATTACGAAATAAATCATTTTGAGCAAGATAACTGGTTCGACTTTTCAACGGCAAATCTAGTAAGAAAAGAATTACCTTATTGGATCGAAAATAAAACTTGGGGATGGTCGGGTCTAAGTGTTGGAACAAGAAACAACTCATTTACAACAAGCAACATATTCCCGGGCAAACCGATTAGAGTGTTTGCAAAACTACAAAGTTATGCTGTATCAATTCCGTCCAAATCGCATCATTTAGCAATCAGCTTAAATTCATCTCCCGTAATTGACTCAACCTATATTAATCAATTTGATCAAGTTGTGCTAAGCGGAGAATTTCAACCTAATTTCTTATTAACCGGCAATAACATCTTTAAAGTACATTCATTTCCAACATCAAGTTTAATCAATCTCTGCTTCTTCGATTGGTACGAAGTCGAATATCCACGTTACCTAATTCCAATAGAAGGAAAGTTATTTGCGAAATTTTCATTTCTTCAGAATAAAAAAGAATATCTGGTAAAGATCATGAATGTATCCAATGTTCCTTTTTCTTTATGGGTTAACGGTGAGAAATCAAAAAAAATTAGCGTTCCTGTATTGGATAAACAGATAATCATTGCAGATACTTTGGATAAGCAATCTGAACTATTCTACTGCGAGGAAACAAAAATACCCAGTCCTATATTTTACTATAGTAAAAAGTTTGATCGGCTGACAAATAATTCTAATAGAGCCAACTACATTCTTATTACTCACAAAAAGTTTCTTGCCAAAGCAAAAGATTATGCTAAGTTCATAGAAGATAATTACGAATTAATTACAAAGGTTGTAGATGTTGAAGATATATACGATGAATTTTCATTTGGTTTTTTCAACCCGGAAACAATAAGAGAATTTTTAAAGTACGCATTTTATAATTGGAAGCAAGCAAATCTAAAATATGTCTGTCTGGTTGGCGGAGCCACCTACGATTATCATGGTAACAAAGCAACCTATCAGGGTGCACCACGCTTTTACAATTATGTTCCTTCATTCGGCTCGCCTGTTAGTGATACATGGTTCGTTATTTTCGATTCATCAAAGACAGTTATACCAGATATCAGCATTGGCAGAATACCTATAACAACAAATCAGGAATTTGATTGGTATTTCCAGAAACATAAAGAGTATATACGGCAGCCATTTAATGCATGGAATAAGAGAGCAATGTTTTTCTCGGGTGGAACCGGCAACGACCAAGCCCAGATTGATGCCCTTAGAAAAGTAAACGAATTTATTATTCAGAATTATGTTA
>DYHC01000045.1:4244-10316 GCA_020724325.1 Melioribacter roseus | reverse complement strand
TATTATTCCATATTAGAAGGAATTCCGCTTTACAGTCATAATTTTTAATTGTTACTTAAACTTGCACTGGTAATCGAAGCTTTCTTTCATTATCCTAAAACTCTCCGGATAATTCTATACAGACCAAACAAGAAATGCTGTAACATCTATTTTGCAGCATGCATCTTTGACGGCGTTTCTGCAATTCGTCTCTGAAGCCCATTATTGAAGTGCGCCAATCTATATTTTAAGAAGATTCATATAGTAAATTTTTTCAATGATTTAAGCTGTGATGAGACAGATTGCCGGCATAAGTATAAGATTACTAATAGTTTCGTGTCTACTTATTTACTAAAGGTCGAATACGAATTTTGTTTTCGCTAGCGACGATAAAATGATTTAAAATCTTTTCTTGTGGTAATGTTAAAATAGTATTAATTGCATTTATTTTCAGATCTGGTGTTTCGTCACTAAAACGTAAAAGAATAATTGATGCTGCTGGCATATTGGATTTAAATATTAAATAGCCGAAATCCTTATCATTAGTGATAATAGCACGTCCTTCCTGATACGCTTTTCCCATTATAAAAATATCGTCACGTGCAGGGAATAATTCTCTTACAGATTTTGTATCATAACCTTGCTTGCGAAGATGATCAATAATCGAAAATCCTGCATTTTCATCTACAAGAAATTTTATCATCGGGAAAACAGGGGATATACTTCCTCATTTTGTACGAGTTTTTCCGCATAGAGCAGAGCTTCCCGGATATCTTCTTTTTTCAGCATTGGATATTCCTGAATAATCTGTTCGTCTGTCCAGCGCTGCGCTGCTAATTTTACTATTAGCTCAACGGGAATTGTTGTACCGCTAATTATTGGCTTACCTGTCAGGATAGCCGGATTTATTTCTATACGTGTTAATTGAGTCATAAAACCGTATTCCTTTATTCTCTTTATTTAAGATACAAAATCGAAATGCACTATACAAAAACGTAATTTGTCAAACGTCATTTATTATAAATCTTTTGAGCCGGAAGCTCATCCGCCTCCGGCGGAAACCTTTCAATATCAAATTTTGCAATTAGCATCTCATTACTCATCATCTGAACTTGTATTGATACTCCGGCCCCTCATTCATTATCCTAATACTCTCCGGATAATTCACAATACTTGTCCGCCTTTGACGGAAAACCAAACAAGAAATGCTGTAACATCTATCTTATCCGCAAGCATTTTTTCTCTGCGGCGTTGCCATTCTTCTTTCAGGTTTGATGTGTTTAATAGTTCATCCATTTTGGCAAACATTTTTTCTGATTCATCCGGCTTAAAGCCAAATGTTAAACCGTACTTGTGCTCTTCTTCGAGGTAAGAAATCCGACCTACAAATGAATTGCTTCTTAAAGATGGAACACCAAGCACTGCAGCTTCAGATGTCATTGCCTGACTGTCTCCGATAAGTAAAGACGAGTAATAAATAAAAGAATGTATCTTGTGTGGAGGTATATTGATTTGGTATTGCTCGAACTCCGAATCAACTTTTCTTTCTGTTGTAATAAATACTTTTCCATATTTAGAATGTATGTTTATCATTTTTCTTTTATTCTCTAATGAAAGACCCTGAATACCAATATCATGGTGTGCTGTATAGGAATTAAAACAGAGAACCCGCTACTAAAATTGCCTCACCTTTTACATTAAACTCAAATTTTTCATTAGCCCCGACTCTGTCAGTCGGGATGCCTTACATGCCGACAAGCCATAAGTGTAATTGAACAAATAAATTAGCATTAGGATAATTGCAGTAAGTGCAAACACTAAAATAGTGCAAGGCTTGTCGGGGTTAACCCCGTCCCGTTTTCGGGACGGCCTTCGGCAAAAAATTCATTTATAAGATTTTTAAAAATATGAACGTGGCCTGGATGCCCAATATCAATCAGAATTATCATAAAATAACACTGCTAATAAACTGCTAATTTGCAAAGATTATTTGGAGAAGAGCCGCGGATTTTATTTGTGCAAATTCGCGATTAACTTAGTCTCTAAGCTTAACTGAAGTGACTAATGAAAGCTAAATAGATAACGCTGAAATAATTTCATTTCCTTTAAGAACAGGCAGGTGTACCATAACTACAATGTAATTGTATGAAGACTAAATTCACGTGGCTTATATGATCGCAAAATTTTACGGTTTTCCTTTTCTTCTAGTATTAATTCAATTACTTCACGTATGTTTTTTAATGACTCATCAAGAGTCTTTCCTTGTGTATAACATCCTTCAAATATTGGACATTCGACTACGTAAAAATCATCTTCATCTTTTTCAACATATAAAGGGAGTTGAGTTCCTCTATAATCCAAAGCATTTTTATTTTTCATAATCTTCAACTCATATTTGTTACAGGAAAATATAATAAAGCCTAACTTTAAAGACAAAGAAAGGAGGGTTCTAAGACGTCTAACGCAAATTCAAATTCGTGATTAGTGTTCTATTTCTTAGCTTCTGCAATTTAATTCCCATCTCCCCGATATTATAAAGAAGTTTATTATTTATTTTAAGAAATCTTTTATATGTAATTTACTCCTCCCGACTTGGCGGGTTGGTATAAGGGCGCTCGTCTCAATACTCACTACTTGAAGTTATATTGGTATTCCGGCTCCTCCTTCATTATCCTAAAACTCTCCGGGTAATTTTCTAGAAACCAAACAAGGAATGCCGTAACATCTATTTTATCTGCAAGCATTTTTTGTCTGCGGCGTTGCCATTCTTCTTTTACACCCTCTGCCTTTAATATCTCAATCCCTTTCTGAATTGCTCTTTCCTGATCTTTAAGTGATTCCGAGTAATTAAAAACCAAACCATATTTTTTTTCTTCATTAAAAGTATAATACCTGCTTTTATCATCTAGGTATATCGAAGGAGTTCCTAAAATTGAACATTCAGAAGCCATCGTAGAACTCTCCCCAAGGAGAAGATAAGCAAAAGCCAAAGTATTATGCATTTTATAGGGTGGGATTTGTATCCTGTATTTTTCTAATTCTTTAGGAAGAGAATTTTCTGATGAAATAAATACTCTAGCATACTTTTCAAATTCTCTGACTGCTTTTATTTTATTTTCAGTTGTAATTCCTTTATGCCCTTTATCGTGCGTAGCTTCCCAGGAAACAAATCTTAGTATTACATACTTTTCATTGTGTTTAACATCTAATTCGTTAATAATAGATTTGTCTGGTGTAAAGTAATTAGGATGAAGATAAGCTAATTCTTGGTAGCCAGAGTATTTAATTTCATTTTTCCCCATTGATGGATGTTCATAATCGCCGGTTAATACTGCTTTTGTGAACGGAAGATATAGTCTTACCTGTTCCATATTGTAAGTATCTTCTATTGTAATGTGAGGTTTCCTGAAAAGCCATGCAATCTGTGCGGCATAGATTGAACCGGCACTTAAAAAAATATCAGGTTTGAATTTTCGAGCGGTACTAAAAAGTTTACAATTAAAAATTCCTAAACCTTTTATCTTCCCGACAGTTCCTTTAAATGGTTTTCCAAAGTTTATATAAGTAAAATTATAGTGTTCAAGAAGTTGAAGAGTAATTTCTTTATCACGGGTTGTAAATAAGATCTCATTCCCTTTAGATATTAAGAACTTAGCAAGATTTTTGAAATAGTGGATATGTGCCGGATGCCCGATATCAATCAAAATTTTCATTTATACAAAATATTTTACCGCTAATTCACACGAATTATCCGCGAAAATTCGCGGTTATTTTTTCACTGCTGACCAAATTCCGATTATAAATGAACCCGCTGATAAGCCGGAGAGGCTTCAGCAGATGTATATTACCAAAAATTCGCTATTATTGTGAATGATACTCTTCAGATAAAATCCATTTCCAAACAGGCTTAATTTTTATCGTTCTGCCTTCAATTACTTCTTCTCCTTCTTCATCGGAAGTAAGCAGAAAAGATAATTTATTGTCTGTATCTTTCATCGCATTCAACAACGAATTCATTTCTCTCTTTTTAGTTCCGGGAGATTTGAGGTCATAGCAAACGTTTATAAGCACATCAATCCGGCGGCGATCATTTTCTAAAATAAAATCTACTTCCTGCCCCGATAAATAATAATATATTTGATCTGTATTTCTTCTGAGATGCAAATATACTACTGATTCAAGCAGCTTACCTTTATCTTCTGAGATTGTCATTGCCATCCTTAGACCAGTATCCAGTGCAAAGTATTTATTCGGATTTCTCTGCTGTTCCCTTAGATTTCTTGTGAATAACCTTAGACTAAAAATTGTATATGAATCTTCAAGATATGAAATATACTCGTAGATTGAATTTCTCGAGATATTTAAACCTAAGGATTTCATTTCATTGTAAACTTTATTTATAGAAATAAGATTACCACTGTTGCTGAACAAAAATCTGATCAGATACTTCATTAAATAAATATTCGAAACCCCATATTTTTCTACAATATCTTTATAAATTATAAGGTCAAGATATTCATTTAAGGATTTTCTTTTCAGATTTTCTTCTATATCTATAAGTTCTGGGAAAGCTGTTGACGTCATATAACTGCTAAATGAGTTTACAATCTTTGTCAATGATTTTGATGAATGCAGGTTAATATCAATTTCTTTGAAGGCAAGATATTCCCTGAAACTCAATGGAAACAATTCATAACTAATACTCCTTCCCCTTAAAGCTGTACTCACTTCTTTTATTAATAATTTGGAAGAAGAACCGGTTATGAAGATACAGCAATCCTCATTATCATATAAACGACGGATAAACAACTCCCACTTCTCTATTTCCTGAACTTCATCGAAAAAGAAATAGACCTTGTTAGATTTATTATCGGGATACAACTCATAATAAGCTTGCAAAAATGTATCCATAGTTTGTAGAGATGCAGGGAATAAGCGGTCATCTTCAAAATTAAAATATACAATGCGGTCTGCGGGAATTTCACTGCGCAGCTTTTGAACTAACCAATACAAAAGAAAAGTTTTTCCAACTCTTCTGGCGCCAACAATTGAAACTACCTTACCGGAATTTTATCAACCCAAAGAGTGTTTAATGTAGTTGCATCAAATCCAGTTAAAAACATATTAACCACAATCAAAATATCAATTTCTCTTTTTTTAACTTCAGGAAGTTTTCGTTCAATAAAATCAACAATAATCTTTTTTATAATATCTTTCATCTTTATCCCTTTTGAAAGGGACAAAAATATAGTTTATTGTCCCTATTCACAAATACATAATCTTAATTTACGCCAATTGTTCTCTGTTTTTCGCTGATACTCTATTTGATTAAGCTTAATACTTTAAGTCCGGCTTTCCCAATACTATAAAGAAACTTGTTATTAATTTTAATATATCTTTTATACGTAATTTGCTCGCCGCCAAATTTTGACTTAAACTCTCTTACACCATAATCTTCATCAGCGCTTCCGGCACCCATAAAATCGAAATATTTTAGCTCATTGTTTGCAGCGTATTCAATTGCTGCCCATGTTGCCAATACGCTTGGATAAACATCTTTATACTCTTTATCAAGACCGCATTCATACCACTCATAAATTGTGTCATTAAAAATGGGGCACATTATCCCGCCTATTATTTTGCCTTTATACTCCACGAGAAAATATTTGCCGGTTGCTTTATCCTTGTAAAACTTTTCAAAAAAATCATAAGGAGGAAGCGGCTTCTTAACTTTTGTTGTATACATTTCGGCTAAAATTTTATAAAACTCTCTGATATGATCTATTTTTTCTGGTTCAATTATTCTGGCGCCGTTCTTAAATCCTTTATTTATCTGTCTTCTTTTACTCGCACTCAGCTTCTTTTTATTTTCTTCAAGATTTACAATTGGCACAACAAAATTATAATACTCAATTTCTTTAAAATTATTATCAATAAAAATTTGGTTGAAATAATCTCCAATAAATAAATTTCTAAACTCGATATAAATAGATTTATTTTTTACTTCGTGAATAAGCTTATTGATTAGTTTCTCTGCAATCAATAGATCATTATCTTTAACCAAAGGACCTCCGGCTACAACCCAGCGGGAAG
>DYHC01000045.1:0-4223 GCA_020724325.1 Melioribacter roseus | reverse complement strand
CCAGTTTCTCTCTGAACAACTGCTAAGAGAATACCTGTAAGATTATTATTCTCATCTTGTGAAGTTAGTAGGATGGGTGAGTAGTTAGGAATGATTGAATACAAATGATATATGGATGATGACTGGAAGTAATTACCTGATGGCTGAGTGGAAACGAATTCGTCTAACTGCTTTAGTTGTTCTATTGTGGGATTGTGTAAGTGCATGGTAATTTTTCCGCTAATTTACGCTGATTTTCCGCGAATATTCGCGGACTTTCTCATTGTATTAGCAAAACGTTTATACTGTAATTTATCCGAACCAAAATTTACTAATAAGCCAAGTGGCATTTCAGTTCCTTTTAAGTAGTTTAGTAATTGTGATTCATCCACACGGGAAAGATTTTCTTCTGCTTTTATCTCAAGTACGATATTCTCATAACATCGAAAATCAGGGTAATATTTTTTCTTAAGCTCAATTCCTTTGTAGAAAACATTCATCTCTCCCTGAGCAACGAACGGAATATTTTGTTTCGTAAATTCGATGCTTAATGCTTCCTGATATACGGCTTCTAGGAATCCCGGACCTAATTCATTGTAGACTTCAAAGCAGCTGCCGATTATTTTGTAAGATTCTTCTTTAAAGATTAACTCTGTCATAATTTATATATCAGCGTGTATTCGCGGTCTTGTTTTTAACCGCTAATTTTCGCGGATCATTCGCGAATATTCGCGGTTAATGTCTTTTCCGCTAATTGGCGCGAATTCGCGGTTAATATCTTTTCACTGACTTGTCAGCTTTGATGGATTTAATCAATATACTTCCTGAACCACAACTCTAGGTTTATCCATTTCCATATTTCTTTAGAATAATTTTTCCCACTCAAATGTTTACTAAACATATCCTTAGCTTTTGATACATCAATTATTTTCCTATTGTTTAACGAACCTGAATTTAGAATCTCACCTATGAGTTTTTTAAATTTAATAGTCTTAAACCATTCATCCTGGGGTGTACCAAAACCTATCTTATCTTTTCTATTTCTTATTTCTTCCGGCAGTGTTCCTTTCATCCCTTCCCGAAGAATATATTTAGTCATTCCTTTATTTATTATCATATCGGATTTAGAAGCGAGTGTTTTTTCAACTAATCTGTAATCAAGAAAAGGTACTCTTGCCTCGAGAGAAAACCACATCGAATTTCTGTCTTCCCATTTTAAAAGGTGTTCGAGCTTGTATTTAAAATGATTTAGCAAAGCATCCTGCAATGATTTTGAGCCATAAAGCTCATCTGCAATAACCGAGTTATTATAAAATGCATTACTAAACTCCTGCACCAGGTAACCTTTTTCAGAGACACGTAATCTTGATCTCTGTGTTTTTGGTAATAAGAAATAGAGAAAAGATTTTATACCAAATAAAGAATTATGTTTTTTTATATAGCTTTTTGATTCATCAAAGAATTTTAAAAGTCTAAATTGATTGAGTAAATCCTTAAAATAAAAGCCAAAGAAATAATGGTAACCAGCCAGTTCTTCATCTGCACCTTGTCCATCAAGAGTAACAACAACATTTCCTTTTGCTAATTCCATAACTTTAAACTGGGCATAAGGAGATGTTGATGGTATTGGTTCTGCGTGGGCTCCTACAAAATTATTCAAATCTGTATAAAGTGTTTCGGCGGTTGGTGTAGTATAAAACATATTCTGTAATGAATTCCCTTCGGTAAGCCCAGGATGACGAAATAAATTTATAAATTCAGATTCATCGCCGTATTGTCCTTTTGAATAAACAGCGGAAAATGTATTCAGATCTTTCTTGTCATAATCTTTTAATAAAACTGAAACTAAACTTGATGAATCAAGCCCTCCGCTTAAGCAAACTCCCACTGGAACATCGCTTCTTAATCTTAGCCCAACAGCGGAACTAAAAACTTCTCTGTATTCCTCTGCATTTCGAAATCCTTCAGCATTATTTACCCTTTCTCTCAAATTGTACCACTTTTTAATTTTTAATTCCGAATTTTTAAATGTAAGCATGTGACCGTGCTGTAGTTTTTTAACCTCTTCAAAAAAAGTTTCTTCTGTTTGATCAGTCCGGTTAAATACTAGATAATCGAATATTGCCTGGTTATTTTGTATAGGTTTTCTTTTCATTATTGAAAGTAAGGGAGGTATTTCAGAAGCAAATGTAAATTGTTCATTATCAGTATAATAATAAAAAGGCTTTATTCCGTATCTGTCCCTTGCACAGAAAAGTTCTTTCCTTTCTCTATCATAAATAGCAAAAGCCCACATACCATTAAATTTATCAAGGCAGCTCTCTCCCCACTCAATAAAGGAATTCAATACGACTTCGGTATCAGTATTTGATATGAATTGATAGCCCTTGGAATTCAGTACTGCCCTTAACTCGATGTAATTATAAACCTCTCCATTATAAACAATTACATATCTCCCTCTTCTTATCACACCAGTACTTGTCACTTTTTCACTAGAAAACATAGGTTGATGCCCCGCAGAAGAAAGATCAATAATACTAAGTCTTACAAATCCCAATCCTGCGCTGGCTTCGGTAAAAATTCCCTCATCATCCGGACCACGGTGCTTCATTACCTTCATCATCTTCTGAAGCATTTCTGTTTCAGAGGCTGAGTTATCAAATTTTATTATTCCGCAAATACCGCACATTAGGATTTATGATTTTTGAGTGTTTATTGATGATTTACTCTGTTACTATTTTTGCGATGGTTTCAGAATCAAGTCCAAGTTCAATTATTCTTTCACGTCCCTTTGTTCTGCCTGTTTTTTTGCAAACTCTAAAGCTTCACGTAACTTGTAACTCGTCTATTTAACCAATTCTGCAGTTATTTTTTTTATCTGCGAATAACTGTCCGGTTTGGACGGATTAGCGAAAAGCAGTTAACCGCTAATTATTCGCGGTTACTCTACTATAAATTTTAATTATTCTTTTAGCGATGGTTTCAGAGTCAAGACCTAGCTCAATTATTCTTTCACGTCCCTTTGTTCTGCCAACCTTTTCAGAAAATTCCAGAGCAAATTTAATTTTTTGTGCAACATCTTCCGGTTTAAAACTGGTTAAATAACAACCTTCACTATTTCCAAAAACCCACTTAACATCTCCAACATCGGTTGAAACTATGGGACAGTTACAAGCCATAGCTTCCTTTATAACATTTGGCGATCCTTCATGAAATGAAGTTAAAATAAGCACGTCTGCTGCATTGTAATAATTTTTTAATTTTTCATGTTCAATTGAAAAAACCGGGGTTAGCTGAACTGAATTATCACCGCACAACACTGTGGCTTCTGCTGCCAGCCTGAAATTTTTTTCCTCTCTATTAATATCACCGACAAACAAAACTATCTTCGCATCTTTATTTATACTTAAAATACTCCTCGCCTCTTGCTTCTCAATCGGGTAAAACTTATTCAGGTACACTCCATTGGGTATAACAGCATTGTTATTGTGTTTTATATGACTTTCCAGTTCTTTCGATTTAACTATTACATAGTCATACATTTTATAAAAAATCTTATTCAGTAAAACCAGAATGCTGCCGAATAAACTATACTTGCCTTTTTTATTTATCTCACCGATTAGATCATCACCCATAAAGGAAACGATAAGCTTTTCATTTCGCCTGGCAAGATGCGCAACTATTCCGCAGAGACCGTAATGCGCATGGATCAAATCATATTCGCCACTGTAAAGATGCCTACGGAGAAGAAAAATATGCTTTAAATAACTGCTTAATCCTTTTCCATAAACAGGGAAGTAATCTAAAGATAACCCTGTTTTTTTTATACTTTCTGCCTGACTTTTAACAATTGGACTTATATCTTGTGTTGAATTTCCGCTGGATACAAAAAGAATTTTCATTTTTGATTTCTTAACCGGGATAGAATGTGTTCAACCCTCAAATCAAAACATTCGTTACGTGCAAAATCACCTTCTTCAAATACCCATTTATTATTTAAGTATCTGTACCTGCCCGGTTTGTTATCTACTAGCATCTGGTATGGATCAGACTGCCCAAACATACATTGCATCTCATTTATGAGTAATTCGCCGTTCATAGTTTCAAATACATCAACTGCTTGTGAAGTGAGGCCGAATCTTTCCATAATATTCCTAACAAAATCAAAAAGGTATAATGGCGGATTGTCATAATTCTTTAATAGTGAACCACTGGCTTTGTCCCCAACTTTTAATTTCTTATGA
>DYHC01000044.1 GCA_020724325.1 Melioribacter roseus | reverse complement strand
TTCTAACACAAAATTAGTTCCCCACTAAATTCTGTGAGCAATCTAAAAAAAAAAAAAATGAGTTTGTCAAGTTAATTTTTCAAATAATGGAAATTATTTTACTTGCTTATCGATTATTCTTAGTTCAAAATGGAACAAAAACGTACCTATTTATTTTGAAATAAGTAAATCAAAAGCGCACTTTGGTTTATTGTGAACAGTTTGCTCTAAAACAGCAATGTTTCAAGTGAAGAATAACTTTTGACAATAATAATTTGACAGAACAATTAGACACAACATGGTACTAATAGGATTATCATTTATTCTTTTCCGTTCATGCTTTTTCTTTGTTCTCCCGTATTTTGGAATTACATTTAATTCATCATTTTTAATTCCAACTAGATAAATTGTTTCACATATTTTAATTTAATATAAGTCATATTCCAGCTTAAGCATAACGGTATATGATATGTTGGATAGAGAAGTTGCCCAGCTTGTAAATGAAAACAAGAAAGCAGGAACAAACATTATTCTATTACCTCCGGCAAACGTTGGTAAAGTTATAAACGTCTAACTCTCTGCAATAATTTATACAAGGATATTTATGAAAGCAGTTATCTGCACAAAATACGGACCGCCGGAGGTTCTTCAGATTAAAGAAGTTGATAAACCTTTTCCCAGACCGAATGAAGTACTGATAAAAATATCAGCTACAACAGTTCACATCGGGGATACAAAGATACGCCGCTTAAAGCCGGGGATGGGAACGATTAAAGATTTCTTTTTCAAACCGTTGATGAGGATAATTCTTGGCTTTACCGGTCCAAGAAAAAAAATATTAGGGATGGAACTCTCCGGGGAAATAGAGGCAATCGGCAAAGAAGTTACACGCTTTAAAATTGGCGATCCGGTTTTTGCATCTACCGAATTCAGATTTGGAACGTATGCGCAATACTGCTGTATCCGGGAAAATGGAATTCTTGCAGTCAAGCCGGCTAATATGACACACGAAGAAGCCGTCCCTGTTTCAAACGCCGGAATAACAGCATTAATCCATCTTAGAAAAGCAAATATCCGCGAAGGCGAGAAAGTATTAATCTATGGAGCTTCTGGAAGTGTTGGTACTTATGCAGTTCAAATTGCTAAATATTTTGGAGCAAAAATTACTGCTGTATGCAGCACTTCGAATATGGAATTGGTGAAATCTCTCGGTGCGGATAAGATCATTGATTACACTAAAGAAGACTTTACACAGAACGGTGAGACTTACGACGTTATCTATGATGCCGTTGGTAAGATAGAATCTTCGAAACGAAAAAAATCCCTCTCCAAATCCGGACGTTATCTAAACGTTCTTACTGTGTCTGGTAATATCAAATTAAAGGTAGAGGACCTCTACACGTTAAAAGTACTTTGCGAAGCGGGTAAGCTAAAAACAGTAATAGATAGACGCTATCCGCTGGAAGAAATTGTAGAAGCCCATAGGTATGTAGACAAAGGTCATAAGAAAGGAAATGTAGTTATAACTGTTGAGCATAAAGCTAAGTAACATTCTGTTATTATGAACAGACTGAAATGAAGCGGAAGAAACTTTTTAAAAATGCAGCTATTGAAATTCTTAGCCGCCGGGTGTTTTAGTATGATAAATGCCATTTCATTTTAATCTTGATCGGCAAAGTCAGTTGTAAAATCAGAAAGTGTGTGTTAAGAGAGAAACAATTCAATTTCTTTTGCTACGATAATCGGGTGCTCGTAAGGAACAAAATGTCCGCACTCATCAATCATTATTAATTTTGAATTTGGAATTTGCAGTGCTCCATTGCGAGCAATTTCTTCTGTTGTAATGTTCTTGTGAAGATTTTTATTTGGGATCCACCGATCGTTCTTTCCAAAGAAGATAAGAGTTGGTTGACTAATGTCTTTAAGCCGGTCGTAAACGGGATAATCCAGCAGTCCATTGAGCGAGCGAGCAACAACTTTGCAGTAGTCGCTGAAATTTTTCCATCCTTTCATTTTAATTCTGTCATAGATCATCGGTTTAACATCATCGGTCATCTTAAAAAAGTTCGATCGGAAATTTGCAATGATATCATCATCGGCTGCAGAATAATAGAGTTGTTGTGTGTTGTATTTTTTGATCAGGAATTTTTCTTCTTCACTGAATGCTTCAAATCCCGCCGGAGCTAATAAAACAAGTCTGCTTATAAGAGAAGTAAGTTGTAACGCAGAAGCAATTACAATTTGCCCGCCCATCGAATGTCCGGCAAGAGTTATGTTAGTAAGTTTTAGCTTATCAATAAATTTTGAAATTATGTTTGAATAAAAAATAGGAGTTCCATCGTGAACTCCCGCGGATGATTTTCCGTAACCGGGCAGATCAACAGCTATACATCTGAAACGATCCTGAAGATGTGGAATTAATTTGATCCATGCTGGAATGTAGCTCGATAATCCATGAATAAATATAATTGTAGATTTACCCCTGCCAACATCGTAGTAAGCAATAGATGTATTGCCATCAATATGCAGGATAGAGTAGTTGAAATTATATTTCAGCTCTGGGAATTGCATAGTCTTTTCATTCGGGTGGTTGTGCCCCCGCAGCTCCATGGAAGCTGAGTGAACCTGTCTCCATAAAGTTTTACAGGGGCACAGAAAATTATTTAAGAAAATCTAAAACAGCTTTCGAGAATTCTTCCGGCTTTTCAATCTGAAGCATATGACCGCACTTATCAATTTCATATAATTTGCAGCCGGGTATTTGTTCTGCGCCCCACTTAAAAACATCCGATGTAAAACCAGGATTAAGATACGGATTAGGAATTAATCCGTCGTACCTTCCATAAATAATAAGAGTAGGCACGGAAATATTTTGTAACTTATCGAACGTAGGTTCATCAAGCATAGCATTTACGCTCCGGACAACTGCATATGTAAATTCATCAAAATCTTTTGCCTTAGACAATCTAACCCGTTCTTCAACCATCCATTCCCATTTGCTGCTGTCCCATGAATAGAAATTGTTTGATAGATTTCTTCTTACGCCGTCTTCATAAGTTTTTTTAATTCCGGTTTTCGTAATAACACTTCTAAGCCAGTCGCCCTCGCCTTTTTCGAACTCTTCAATTCCGGATGGAGAAGCAAGGACAAGATTATCAAGCCGATCGGGATATTTAAGAGAGAACATAATTGCAATTTGTCCGCCCATCGAATGACCAGCGATCGTAAATTTTTTCAAATTCAATTTATCTGCAAGACGTTTAATCTGTTCAGCATAGAATGAAATTGAATATGGATAAGCATCCTTTTGAGATTTGCCGTAACCGGGTAGATCAGCGGCAATTACTCTATACTCTTTTGATAATTCGGGAATTACATATCGCCAGAATCCTGCATTGCTGGCAAGTCCGTGAACAAGTATTAAAGTTTTACTTCCTGTTCCAACATCGATGTAAGAAATGCTGGGATTATTCAAAACGGACTTTGTAGGAAATCCGTAATCAATATCCAGAAATTCAAGAGCCGGTTTATCTGAATAGAGAAATCCCGAACATCCGTATAGTCCCCAAAATGCAGCAATAATAAATAATAATAATCTTCTCATAACATTCTCCTAAAACATTAACCAGCTAAGTGAAGTAAATACAACCCAAGGATCTTTAGGCGGCAGCTTATTATATGTTACGCTTGGTGCGTTATAAAAATTGCCCAACATGCAATAACCCGCGCTCAGTTCGACGGTTAGAAATACTTTTATGTTGTATTTTATCTCTGCATTAATTTCAGAACCAATAAATGAAGAACCACCTTTTGGTTTAACATTGGATATGGCAGCAGCAAAACCTAACTTTCCACTAAATTTATTCGGGATGAAATCTTTCCTAACGCTTAAGAATCCAGCTGTAACACCAAGACCCATATTAGAAATATCATGAACAACAGAATAATATCTGTTAACAACCTGAGGATCTGGAAATAGGAGCAGAGCTTTATGCGAGCTGTAAATACCAGTAGGAGCGCCCCAAACATTTCCGGTTATAACGCTTCCAACGGATTTATCGGCTGCATCGTTTCCATCACCGCTTGAGAACTGTGCTTCGAGTGTAATTTTATCGTTTGCTGTCATACCATACTTATAAGAGATCATTGCATTAGCGCTGATGCCAAAGACGTCTGCAAAGGAATTAACTCTGTCTTTTGCAGAAACAGTATCAATATTGCCAAAGTTAGCCATTACATAAGCATTTGCCCACCAGCGTCCTGCCATAAAATCTCGGTTATAAGAGGCATGAGTACCGAGCCAGAAAATATTTGCTTCGTAACGCTGCGTTGGGAAGTTCAATCTTACAGCCCCATTATATTCTGCAAGTCCGCTATTCAGCCCCTGTCCAAGTACAGAAATTCCGCCGGCATTTTTTCCTCTATCCCACAAATACCATGCATTAACTCCCCATTCAATTAAAGGTGTAATTCGGGATTCGAGATCAAGCATCCATAGAGCAACATCGTCATTTTCCTGAATAATATTTTCGAAGAGTTGATAGTATCCGGCGCGCATTAGTGTTGTCTTGTTCAAATTTGCAAAGAGACTTATACCTACGCCTTGTGTTCCCCAGTAGCTCAACTTATAAGCACTTGTCTGCGAAGTGCTTACTGCCGTAACGTTTGGGTCGCGCACATTATCAAAGATTCTTTGAAGCCCAATAACAACATTCCACTCTGCATCTTTTGGTTTTATTTCTACATTTGCCAGCAGTGTTTGAAGGTTTACTTGTCCTGCATTTATACCGCCGCCGGTATTACCGCCAACACCGTATGCAGCATCGCCCCAGGTCATATCTATTTTAAACAAACTTCTGAAAGTTGCAACTCCGTCTAATATTGACGGCGTGTAAATGAACATAGGAACGAATCTTTGTTCGAAATATGAAGCCGTTTTGGAATGAGTGTTTGTTGTGTTTGGTCCGAATAATCTGCCTATAATTTGTCCGCGGAGAAGCTCGTTTGTAGGCGCTATGTTCGATGCAGTGCCGCGCGAAAACCAGTAACCAATAAATCTAATTTCCGGCAGCTTTGGTTCAGAAATCCTTGTTAATTCTGTAGTTGTAGAATCCTGGGCAAAACAGAACATAGGCAGAACCAAAATAAAAATAAGAATAAAAATTTTTTTCATCTTATGCTCCAATTAATAAATAAAGCCGGAGCTTATTCAGTTCCGGCTTTTTCAAATTATTGCTTCACTTCCGAAACCTCCGGCAGATGTTGGTGCTGATACGCCGGTAAGAGGCGGGGTTGTCTGGATTACTTCATAAGTCATTTTGTTTCCACTGATAGCGTAAATTCCGGTTGCTGTTACAGCAGAAGGTGAACTCTGGTTTGCTACTATATTATAAATCTTTGCGCCCTGTGTTCCATATGTTGCACTTGCATCGGTATTTGTTGTCTCTGTATTTGTATAAGTTCCTGATAATGTAGTTGTTACATTGTTTTTATCAGTCTGCACAACAGTATAGGACTTATTTGCATTGAATGTAGCAACAATCTTAGTAACATTGAACGGAGCCACTGTAAGACCGGGGGCAACATTAGCGCCTTCAGAGACCCACGTTCCAACAATAGGATCTACCTGAACAGGTGCGGTTGTTTCTTCTTCGTCTTTACAACCGGAAACAAAAACGAATGTTAACATCAGCAGAAGAGATAATAGCTTTTTCATATTTCCTCCTTATGGATATGATTAAGTGTTTGTTGTTTGTGTATTTCAAGAAGTTTCAGCTTGTTAATTTTTGCTGCATCGGTTTTTGGAATTTCGCTTACGAACTGAACATACTTCGGTATTTTATATTTGGCTAAATTTCCTTTGCAATAATTGACAATGTCTTCTTCTTTTGCAGAAACATTTTCTTTAAGAACTATATAAGCTTTTCCTACTTCGCGCCATTTTTCGTCCGGTACCCCAATGACAGCAACTTCTTTTACTACGTTATTTGTATAAAGAAATTTTTCAATTTCAGCCGGATAGACATTCTCACCGCCGCTTATGAACATGTTTTTTTTGCGATCGATTACAAAGAAAAATCCTTCTTCATCTTTACGTACCAAATCGCCAGTGTGGAAGAACTCATCTGTAATCGATTCTTTTGTTTCTTTTTCTTTACGCCAGTAACCGGGTGTTACAACCGGAGAGCGGAGCCAAAGCTCGCCTATTTCATTTACTCCGGCTTCATTTCCATTATCATCAACAATTTTTGTTTCGAAATAGAAATTTGGGAACCCTATTGATCCCTTCTTACTAATTGCATGATCCTGATGCAGCGAAAAGCAGTTCGGTCCTACTTCTGTTAATCCGTATCCTTGACGGATTGGAATTCCTTTTTTGTGCCAGATGTTTATAAGGGGAATTGGCATAGCAGCGCCGCCCACAATAGCGTACCTTACGCTTGAAAGATTTGCTTCTTTGAAATAGGGAAGGTCGCTCATCATCTGAAGCATTGTAGGAACACCAAAAAGAATGGTTGTCTTTTCTTTTTCAATTAATTGTAATATAGTATTAGCATCGAAATTTTGAAGTATAGTATGCGAAGCACCATGGAACAAAAAGGGTGTAAATAAAACGTTCCATCCGCCGGTATGGAAAAACGGCGCAAAGCTTTGTGTGTGATCGTTCGAATTAATATCGAGGCGCAAACAGGTATTAACAGCATTCCAGAAGAGCATCCGGTGGTTAATCATTACACCTTTAGATAATCCGGTTGTGCCGGCAGTATAAAGAATCATTACAACATCGTTTTCGGTAAATAATCTTGCTGGAGCGAAATCTATTTCGCCAATATCGCCGGTTAAAAATTTTGTAATCTCTTCTATACTTTTTTGAAAGGGAATATTTTTTAATGTCTGAAGTTTTTGCAAATTGTCTTTGTATTCTTCTTCATAGAAAAAGATTCTTGGTTCTGCATCACAAATTAGAATATCTAACTCTCGCGGGGTTAATCTGAAGTTAAGCGGTACTAATATTGCTCCGGTTTTAACACATGCAAGGAAGAGTTGAACATATTCAGCTCTGTTTTTTGAATAGACGGCAATTCGATCGCCTATTTTAATGCCGAGTTCTTTTGTGAGATAATTTGCAAGAGCGTTGGTTCGTTTGTTGAATTGACCGAACGACCACTCGAAGTTTCGGTTGTGTTCGCGAAGGAAAAATTTATCCGGCGTGTAATACGCCCACCTTGCCAGCCAATCCGTTTGAAAATTATGTATCATAACAAATTCAACTCCGTATTTTTTTTGTGCTTTTGTGATTTAGCGGCATTCTCCTTATTTGCCGCGAAGACACGAAGTCACAAAGGTTCACTACCAAAAATTTACTTATCAATTTTCTGTGAACTATTTTTATAAAATGTGAAGAACATAAAGCCAACCATTAATGAAGTCAGAATCGCCATTGCAGCCGCAACGCCGGGATTTTCGCCGGTTGCTTTTGTAAACGGTATTCCAATCTTTCCGTAATAAAAAATGAAATGAACCGTAATAGCTGAAACAGATGCGGCGATAACAGAAATTTTAGGCACATTCTTAAAGAACATTCCAAACAGAATTGGAACGAATGCCGCTGAGAAGTAAGCATAAACTCCGTTCTGGGCAAAAATTGCAACACTCAACTTTGGATTAATTAGCTGATCGTAGGAAAGGAGAATTGCTATAATAGCAAAGCCCGCAATCACTATTTTATTAGTAAGTATAAACGATTTTTCGTTCTTAGCAGGATCGGAAGGATAAAATTTTCCGAAGATCGGCTTGATAATATCTGTTGTTACCGTGGTTGAAATCGATTGGATTAATCCTTCGAGGGTTGAAATACCGGCAGAGATTAAGCCCAATAATACAATAATTCCTATGAACACTGGAAATTCGCGTACAACATAAGCCGGAATAATTCCATCCATTTTCAATGAGGCATTATTTATTATTAAATCCGGAAAAGCTATACGTGCATAAAATCCTACAAATACAACAGAGAAGAAAATCATTTGTGTTATAGTTCCCCAAATAAGATACTTATTAATATCTTTGTCTGTCTTAAGAAGAAGCGATTTTGTGATTATATGCGGCTGACAAACAATAGCCGCGCCGATAACTATTTGAGTGAATATTATTTCGAAAAAATCTCTGAACAGAAAACTCGATTCGTTTGTAGATTGAACAAGTTTCGGATCGATCTTTTGTAATTTATCGATAAAACCATGAACACCGTTGCTGAAATGTTCATACCCAGAGCCAAGCAAAATAAATGCTACAACAAGCATAATAATTGCCTGAACCGTATTTGTATAAACCATAGAGTTGGCGCCGCCGAACATCATATATCCAAAAACAAAAACAACCGTTCCTATTAACACATATAATTCCGGCACGTTAAGAGATTTTGATAAAACTTTTGTAACTCCAACAAGTATCAGAACAATAAATGTAATAAGTAGTATAGATAGAAAAGCGAAGAAGAGAGAATAGCTCTTACTATTATATTTTGTTCCCATCCACTGAGCCATAGTTAATGCTTTAACGCTAGCGCCGTGTTTCTGGAATCCTTTTGTAAGAATTATTAAGGAAATAATTGCTGCAAGTGGATATGCAATACCAAAAGAGAGGGAAGCGCTCCAGCCGTAAAATGCAATGAATCCGGGGTTGATTATAAATGTTGCGGCACTCGTCATCGATGCAGCCATCGCAAATCCCACAGCAAGCGGCGAAAATTGAACGTTACCAACCGCATAATCATTTATACTTTTTATTTTCAAAGCCCCTCTTATTACAAAGAACATTGTAATTGCAACATAGATCAGGATTAAGATCCACGAAGAAGTAATCATTCCGGATGAAGCAACATCGGTCAATTTACACCTCTTTACAGTTTATATATTGCGTTTGCAAAAGCGAGACCGCCGCCCGATCCCATGAAACATACAATCTCCCCCGCGTTCAATTTCTTTTTCTGCATAGCATCATCAAAAGCCATTGGTATGCAAGCCGAACCGTGTAATCGTACCGGTCCATTATTGTATGCGCTCTGTTTCTGCTAACACCAAGATTATCCATTGCCTCCCAAATAGTATTTATATTTATCTGTGTGAAAAAGAAATGTGTAATATCGTTTGGTGAAATATTTATCCTTGCACAAGATTCTTTTATCATGCTTGTCCAGGTTGTGGGATTTATTTCCCTTGGAAACTTTTTAACAAATTTTAGGAGATGATCTTTAGCATCAACAACATTGTGATTAACGGGCATGTGAGTTCCGCCGGCATAAATTCCCATCCAATCCGAATATTGACCTTCTGTATGAAGTCGGCTTGTAAGTTGTCCCCGCTCTGTGTTGTCCACTGATTTTAGAACAACTGCACCGGCGCCGTCTGCAAATAGTGTAACAGTTTTTTTGTCGGTCATATCCAGATATTTGCTCATTGCATAAGCACCGATTACAAGAATGTATTTGTAATTTTCATCCGCTTGAATAAATTTATTAGCAACATCTAACGCAGTAACAAATCCAGCACATGCAGTGTTAAGATCAAATGTTCCGGCGTTAACCGCACCAATTCTGTATTGGACAACCGACGCAGTTGATGGTGAAATATACTCGGGCGTGTCAGTAGATATAATTATTAGATTAAGCTCCTCGGCTTTAATGCCGGCATTTTGTAAAGAGTTATTAGCGGCTTCTACACATAGATCTGCCGTTGATTGATTTTCTTTGCACCATCTTCTTTCTTTGATTGTAAGATTTGATAGAAGCCATGTATCAACATCTTCGCCCAGCAATTCATTAAAGTATGAATTAGGTAAAACTCTTTCCGGAGCGTAACTGCCGCTTCCAATAATTATACTGTTTCTCATAAACTCCTATTATTCCTGATCATGCTTATGAACTTGATAATGTTAATAATTTTGTTTTTGATCTCTTGCTATGTAATTACTCCGCCGTCGATGCTTAATACTATTCCGTTAATGAATGATGCTTCGTCACTTGCAAGGAAAAGGTAGCCGTTGGCAATATCTTCCGGGGTTCCAAGTCTTCCTAAAGGCGTTTTCTCTTTAATCATATTGATTATTTTTTCCGGCATTGACTCAACCATTTCTGTAGCAATAAACCCCGGAGCGATGGCATTTACATTAATTCCTTTTCTGCCGAGTTCACGCGCCCATACTTTTGTAATTCCGATAACACCGGATTTTGTCGCAACATAATTAGTCTGACCAAAATTGCCGTAGATTCCGACTACCGATGTAGCATTTATTATTCTTCCATATTGTTTCTCTATCATAAAGGGTGCAACACATTTTGTACAGTTGAACACGCCTGTTAAATTAACATCAATTACCTGCTGCCACTGTTCCGGGGTCATCTTTGCGAGGGTTGCGTC
>DYHC01000043.1 GCA_020724325.1 Melioribacter roseus | reverse complement strand
ATAAATCTGTAATAAAAATTGGCGCGGGTATTTTTCATCAATTACCTGATCCGCAGCTCTTCAGACCGATTGATGGAAATCCTTACTTAAAACCAATGAAAGCCGGACACTTAATTCTTTCCTACGATTATAATTTTGACCAGCAGAATTCTTTCAGGATGGAATTGTACCACAAAAAATATTCTAACCTCCCAAAAGAGAATTCATTTCTAAATTATGATAACAGCGGTAAAGGTTTTGCTAATGGGATTGACGTAATATTCAAAGGAATACTCCCTTTTAACATAACCGGCTGGCTCTCTTATGGCTTCATTAATACAAAAAGAGATTGGATGGATTACGATGGGTTAACAAGCAGCTCGTTCGATATTACCCACAATCTATCGTTGGTAGTTAAATATAACATTGCAGAACTATGGCAAATTGGTATTAACGCCAAATATGCTACCGGGCGCCCTTATACGCCGGTTGAATCTTCATTTTATAGAGACGCTCTAAAAATTTTTGAACCAGTCTACTCTGCCACCAACTCTGCAAGATATCCTGATTATAAAAGAATTGATCTGCGAATTACACATTTCAACCAATTATTCGGAAGTATCTCTTTAGTTGCGTATATGGAAGGGCTAAACCTTTTCAACTATCAAAATATTTTTGGTTATACTTATTCGCCAGACTATAAGAATCGGGTAGAAATACAAAGTTATTTTGGAAGACGTATGATCGTTTTCGGATTCTTGCTCGGTCTCTAAAAAATAGCCGTCTGAAAAATATTTCTTTATCCTCTCTTTCTATCTCAATTTTTCTTTGATCGATTAGAAATCGGCTCTACTTTAGATGGTTTTCTTAATTTCAATTCGATTTTTTGGTTTCGCACTACATATTTTTCCTAATTTTACTTACCTAAAAAAATGATTAATTGAAAATAGAAAAGAAGGACAAATTATGGCGAATGCAATTTTTAACGTTCCATTACCACCAAACGAACCTGTAAAAAGTTATGCGCCGGGTTCACCCGAAAAAACTGAACTAAAATACAAATTAGATCAACTTGCCAATCAACAAATTGATATTCCTATTATTATTGGCGGTAAAGAAATAAGAACAGGAGATATCGATAATTGTGTAATGCCTCACGAACACAAACACGTACTAGCAAAGTATCATAAAGCAAGTGAAAAAGAAGTTAAGATGGCAATCGACTCTGCTATGGAATCGCACAAGACCTGGTCAAGAATGGATTGGCAGGATCGGGTTTCTGTGTTTCTGAAAGCTGCCGACCTATTAGCTCTTACCGAATGGAGATATATTTTGAATGCTTCAACGATGCTTGGACAAAGCAAGAATCCATTCCAGGCAGAAATTGATTCTGCAGCCGAGTTAGCCGATTTTTTCCGTTTCAATTCTTATTATGCGATGCAAATATACATGCAGCAGCCGCTTCACTCCCCATTTGGAATGTGGAACAGATCCGAGTATCGACCGCTGGAAGGATTTATTTTTGCTGTTGCGCCGTTCAACTTTACATCCATAACCGGTAATCTACCCACAGCTCCTGCTATTATGGGTAATGTTGCACTGCTTAAACCGGCATCGAGTTCGGTTTACTCTGCTTACTGGATTATGAAACTATTAGAAGCTGCCGGACTTCCTGAAGGTGTGATTAATTTTATCCCCGGTTCCGGGTCAAAGGTTGGTAATCCTGTAATGGATTCAGAACATTTTGGCG
Organism: Melioribacter roseus; assembly: GCA_020724325.1. Taxonomy (GTDB): domain Bacteria; phylum Bacteroidota; class Ignavibacteria; order Ignavibacteriales; family Melioribacteraceae; genus DSXH01. The sequence goes on along the minus strand of DYHC01000043.1, from coordinate 8,785 downwards.
GAATTCATTTTACCGGATCAACTCCTACTTTTCAAGCTATGTGGAGAACCGCTGCAAATAATTTAGGGAAATATAAATCGTATCCCCGTATTGTAGGCGAAACCGGCGGTAAAGATTTTATTTTTGCACATTCGAGTGCAGACATTACAGCATTAGGTGTTGCATTGATAAGAGGCGCTTTCGAATACCAAGGACAAAAATGTTCTGCTGCTTCACGCGCCTACATTCCAAAATCAATTTGGTCTAAGTTGAAAGATTATGTACTTGCCGAGTTGAAAACGGTTAAGATGGGAGATCCTCGCGACTTCACAAACTTTTTCAACGCTGTAATTGATAAAGGTGCATTCGATACGATTACCGGCTATATTGATTTTGCAAAGAACTCAAACGAAGCCGCAATAATTGCCGGAGGCGGTTACGACGCCTCTAAAGGATACTTCATCGAACCAACTATTATTGAAACAACAAATCCAAAATTTAAGTCGATGGAAGAAGAAATTTTTGGTCCCGTTTTAACATTATACGTTTATGACGATAACAAATACGAAGAGACATTACAACTTTGCGATAAGACTTCGCCGTTCTCATTAACAGGTGCAATATTTGCTCAAGATAGATTTGCCATTGAGAAAGCCGATAAAGCACTAACTAATTCCGCCGGTAATTTCTATATCAATGATAAACCAACCGGCGCCGTAGTTGGGCAGCAGCCATTTGGCGGTGCAAGAGCAAGCGGAACAAACGATAAAGCCGGAAGCTATCTAAATCTTATCAGATGGATTTCTGCCCGCACAATTAAAGAGAACTTTATTCCTCCTAAAGATTACCGTTATCCATTTATGAGTGAGAAATAATTATTTATCTATATGGCATCTCTAAAAACTATTTTTAGGTAAATAGAACACTGATAAACACGGATAAAACTGATTTCCGCAGATTGCATTTGAGGTTTTTAGAGATGCCCTATATTAAAACGAGGTAGTCTTATAAATGGTAACTAAAATAATAAATCTGTGATACCCTGTTTTATCCGTGTAAATTTATGGTGTTATTATTAATAAATTTTACTTATGAGCAGCCTCTTTTTTTTAAGGAGTTAAAATGAAGCGCTATTGGAATTTCTTGCTTTTAGTTCTTTTTGTCTATTCAATCTCCTACGCACAAAACGATACAGAATTACTCAAGAAGCTAAAATCATTCAAAGAAGTTGCCGATATTAAACCGATTAAAGTAGATACTACTTACAAGGAAGGTTATGAAATTCTAATAAAGCAGCCGATCGATCATAAAAATCCTAAAAGCAAAAAATTTACGCAGAAGATTTACCTCTCGCATTTCGATTTCTCAAAACCTATGGTTTTAGTAACTGAGGGTTATGCCGCCAATAGAAATTCGAAAACGGAACCCGCCAGAATTCTTGGTGCAAACCAAATAATTGTAGAACATCGTTACTTTGGCAAATCGGTTCCCGAAAATCTGGATTGGAAATATCTTACAATAGAACAGGCGGCGAATGACCATCACAAGATTGTCAAATTATTCAAAACGCTTTACACCGGTAAATGGGTCAATACAGGTGTAAGTAAAGGAGGGCAAACCACTCTTTACCATCGCTACTTTTTCCCAAATGATGTAGATGTTTCTATTCCTTATGTAGCGCCGGTTAATCTTGCTCAGGAAGATCCAAGAATTTATATTTTTCTAAACAGCGTTGGAACCGATGAATGCCGAGAAAGAATCAAAAAATTTCAACGCGCTTTTCTTTCTAAAAGGGATGAAGTAAGAACACTTTTAATGAAAGACGCCGAGCAGCAAAACATTCGCTTTGCCTGGGATTACGACTTTGTGATTGAATACATGACTCTGGAATACTCATTTGCTTTCTGGCAATGGGGACAAACAAAATGTGAAGATATTCCCGATACAGATGCAAGCGCAGAAGTTTTATACAATCACATGAAGGCATCAAACCCTCTCTACTTCTTTACAGAACAGGCGATGAAAGATTTTGGTCCATTCTATGTTCAGGCATATAATGAAATTGGTTATTACGGTTACGACCTAGAGCCATTCAAGGATCTTTTAATAGAAATAAAAGACGGCTCAAACATTATGCTCGTACCCGAAGGGGCAAAGATCGAATACAATTGCAGCAGCATGCAAAAAGTAAATACCTGGCTGCAAAAGGACGCAAGCAATATTTTATATATTTATGGCGGTAACGATACTTGGAGTGCAACATCAATTCAACTGCTTGGCGAAACTAATTGCGTTAAAATGGTTAAGAAAGGAGGCGCGCATGGAACTAAAATCAGAAGTTTCGAAGGCGATGAAAAAGAAAAAATTTATTCAACTCTCGAGTACTGGCTTGGTATCAAAGTAAATCGGTTATAAAAGAAATCTGCTTTAATATAATAGATTTTCTTACTCATTAAAGCAGATTTTTCTGCCTACTAAAAGCAAGCAGATAAAGTTTTCTTTCATTATTTTTTAATAAGAAAATTTCCTCTCCTCCATTTAAACAATAAAATTTGGAGGTGATTTATGAAAGTCCTCGGCTCTTATGCAAAAGCTCGCTTCTATATCGAAAAACACTACGAAAATTCCGTGGAAGCTAAAAGAAACCGGAGAAGATTAAACCCCGGTCCGGTAATTACAATTTCCCGCGAGACAGGAACCGGTGCTGCTAAAATCTGCGAAAGTTTAGTAGAATATCTTAACCGGTATGCTGTTGCCGATTATGACGATTGGGCATACTTCGACAGAGCTTTAATGGAAAAAGTTATGGAAGATCATAACCTGCCGGACCATTTTAGAAAGTATTTATCTGAAGAGAAGCCGGCAAAGATCGATTCTTGGTTCGGCGAAATTCTCGGTATAACGCCGTCTAAATTACTCTTGCTTTACAAAACATCGCAAACAATTACAAAACTGGCAGCGTATGGAAATGTTATTCTAGTTGGGCGGGGCGCAAATGTTATACTTGCTAATACGAAAAGGGCTTTTCACATTCGGCTTGTTGCTCCTCTTAATTTCAGAATCGAAAATTCGATGAAAATCTATAATCTTGACCGCAAGAAAGCTGCCGAGTTCATTAAAACCGAAGACGAAGCACGTAAAAATTATATCGGAAAATATTTCCACAAGAATATCGAAAACCCGCATCTATATCATGCAATAATAAATACAAATCTGCTCGGTTTCGAAGAGATTGCAGAAATGATCGGGCATTGTGTTATTAAAAGGTTTCCTAATTTTTTTATCAAGTAAAAAATTGAATTGACCGGCATATAGTTACAGAATATTTATAAGAGCAGAATTTTCATTAAAGTAGAATTAATTACCAAGTCCATTTTTTTATAAATAAAAATCTACTGGGAGAACAACATGTTATCCAAAATCAAATTAGTTTTTGTTTCGATACTTTTTTTGTTTACTTACTCAGATATCTTTCCGCAGCAGACCAAGCTCCAAAAGATCGAAAGCTACATTCTACAAGCAATGAAAGATTGGAAGATGCCGGGTTTTGCAGCAGCAATTGTTAAAAATGACACGGTAATTTTTTTAAAAGGGTTCGGGGTAAGAGATATTAGGAACAACGAACCGGTAGACGAGAACACAAATTTTATGATCGCTTCTTGTTCAAAAGCGTTTACAACCGCTTCAATTGCACGATTGGTTGACCAAGGAAAAATTAAGTGGGACGATCCTGTAATTAAATACTTACCATACTTCCAGATGTATGACCCGTGGGTTACAAAAGAAATAACAATAAGGGACCTTGTAACACACCGCAGCGGACTTGCAACATTCAGCGGCGATATACTTTGGCTTGGTACATATTACACTAAAGATGAAGTAATAAAGCGCGCTCAATACTTAAAACCTACCTCAAGCTTCCGTTCGCGTTACGGATATCAGAATATTTTGTACAGTGTTGCCGGTGAAGTAATAAATGCTGTATCAGATACTAATTGGCACGCATATATAAAACATAATTTTTTTGAACCGCTGGGGATGGAAAGGAGTAATACTTCAATTAAAGAAATGAAAGAGAAAGGAAATTTTGCCTGGCCGCATAGAACTTTAAATGGTAATGTAATAGCGCACAGCGATTATTATTCTGTAGAATCTGTTGCGCCGGCGGGGGCAATCAATTCGAACGTCAAAGACGTTGCACGGTGGATCCTTCTTCAATTAAATAAAGGAATAATTGGCAATAAAAGAATCTTCAGCGAATATCAATCCAACGAAATGTGGTCGAACAACATGTTTGTAGGCAATAATAACTATGGGCTCGGATGGTTCATTACATATAAGAATGGCAAGCGTGTGTTAAACCATGGCGGCGGAATGCCGGGAATGATTTCCGATGTTACCATTGTTCCCGAAGAGAAATTCGGCTTAGTTCTTCTCAGCAACTACGAAACCGGAATGGTTAGTGCCATAAGAAATTATATTATGGATGTTATGATGAATGTTGAACCGAAGGACTATAATAAGATGATGCTGGAAAACTGGGCGAGACGAATGGAAACCTTTGATAAAGAAAACAAGAGAAGAGAGGAGGTTAGAGTTAAAAATACAAAGCCATCTCTCCCGCTTGAGAAATTTTCTGGAACTTATGAAGATAAAATGTATGGCGAGGCGCAGATAAGCTTAAAAGAAGGAAAATTATTTTTACAGTTTATCCCGTCCTCCTCTTTCCGGGGAGAACTAAAACATTATCATTTCGATCAATTTTACATTGACTGGGAGGATGAATTTTTAACACGCGGCTGGATCAAATTTGATATGAACTTCAAGGGTGAAATAAAACAATTTTCTATCGAAGTGCCAAACTCGCCAGATTTTATATTTACCGAACTATTATTTGAGAAAGTGAAATAACAAAAATAAGTTGAGCGCATTAAAAATAAATTTTGTGCTCCGGCACATTTTATTATTGAATGTCGTCAAAATGGAGTAAAATAAATTGGTCTTGATATGAAACTCTCAATAGCAATTAAAAATCTATTTGTTCTTTTAATAATTTTCTTCTCTACTTCTTTAGTTGCACAACACCGGTTTTACGTTAACATTAACGATCGTGCGGATGATTTATTCAAGGTTTCCCTTTTTCCGGAAAAACTAGATGATAAAAACAAAATCTATCAGTTTGCTGCAACAGCACCCGGCACTTATCAAATTATGGATATAGGACGGTACGTTAGAAGCTTTAGGGCGTTCGATAAATATGGAAATGTAATTCCCGCTGAAAATATTTCAACAAATCAGTGGAAAATTTCGCAGCCGCAACTCGTTTATAAAATCGAATATTCCATTGCAGAAACTTTTGATACTCCAATGGAAGAAAACACTGTTTATCCTATGTGCGGAAGTTCACTTGAAGAAGATCATGCACTAATAAACGGACAAACAGTTTTCGGCTATTTTCATGGAATGCAGAAATACCCGTTAGAGATTAAACTAGAATATCCGGAAGATTGGACTGTTGGAACAGCGCTTGAAAAAAACAACAATGGATTTTACTACGCACCGGATTATGATTACATAGTAGATTCACCAATTTTGATGGGCAGTCTTACAAAAGCTTCTGCTAAAATTGAAAATACTATTGTAGATGTTTTCACATATTCGAAAACCGGTCTAATAAAATCGGAAAGCATTTTAATTGGCATAGAGGATATTCTAAGTGCTACAAACCAGTTTTTGAACGGTTTGCCGGTAGACCGATATGTATTTCTATTTCATTTCGAAAACTTCTCTGCCGGCGCCTGGGAACATAATTACAGCTCCATTTATGTAATGCGGGAAGATGAGTTAACTGATCGTTACATATCAGATCTAAGATCAACCGCTGCTCATGAATTTTTCCACATAGTTACGCCGCTTCTAATTCACAGCGAACTTGTAGAAAATTTCAATTACGAAAAACCGGTTATGTCAAAACACCTCTGGCTCTACGAAGGAGTTACTGAGTGGGCTTCGGATATTCTTCAGCTAAGAGATTATTTAATGACATTAGAAAACTATCTTAATCAGCTCCGGCAAAAACTTACTATCAATGATAACTTCGATAAAAATCTTTCTCTCACACAGCTTGGAGTGGAAGCAGCCGAAAGACAAACCGAATTCCTAAATATTTACAATAAAGGTGCTGTTGTTGCTGCGCTTCTCGATATCCGGCTGTTAGAATTATCCAATGGTAAAAAGGGTTTGAGAGAATTGATTTTAGATCTGACTAAAAAGTATGGTGCTAAAAAATCTTTCAGCGAACATAATTTCTTTAATGAGCTGGTTAGTATGACGTATCCGGAGATTGGCGATTTTATCTCTAAATATATAGATGGAACTGAACCGCTGCCGGTAAAAGACTATTTTGAAAAGGTAGGAATTGAATACACCGAATTTGCAGGCGTTGATTCTACGCGAACCGGATTAGGGCTGGGAATAGGACTTAAGGACGGAAAGTTAATTGTAACAAATGTTGACCCGGCGATTACCGGCAAATTAAAAACCGGCGATCTGCTCTATAAGTATGAAGGTCAGGAAATTACGTTGCAAAATGCCCAGCAGCTTCTGACTCCACTTAGTAAATTAAAAGTTGGAGACAGTTTTAAAATTTCTATTTTAAGAAACGGAGAGGAAAAAGAGATAAGCATAACGATGCAGCCGCGTAAAATTGCTCATCAGTTTAGAGTAATGGAAAATCCTGGTAAGGAGCAAATGCTGCTTAGAGAAATCTGGATGCAGAACCAAATGAATTATAAAAGCAGCATTGAGTAATATTTAGAATTAATAGGACGCCATTTGTAACTATTATTTTAGTCTTTATTAAGTGGTTCAAATAAATTAGATTATCGCAGAAAATTAATTAGGCAAGTGATGTTCTATGGATAATATCAAGAGATCGTCTGCAATTTTCCTTTCGCTTATATTTTTTATTTCGTGCACATCAGTATATGAAAGCGTATTTCCAACATTAACCGATGGCCGTTACGACAGCGAATTTCCGTATAGAAGTTCTTCAAAACAGCTTGAAGAGATAAGCAACTCAATAAAACTATTAAACTGCATTGCATTTTATACCAGTTACGTATTCGATGAGAACTCGCAGTTATCTGTTAGAGAAATAAAAAGAATCGACCTCGAAAAGTCAGCAGCCCGGGTAATCTTTTTCAACAATACAGCTTCTGGAACTGCTACGGTTATTGGAGAGAATAACGGAAGTATAGCGCTCATAAGTGTTGCTCATATAGTAAATTTTCCGGATACAATTGTTTCATACTATGCAAACCCCGATGGTACTGCTTCTCAAAAAGTTCAAAGTGTTTCTGTTAAAACGCGTCAATCCAATTACATACCCGATTTGCCGGAAGGTAGCGAACTTGAAATAATTCTTATGGATAAATCATTAGATGTTTGTCTGCTTGGTAAAAAAATAGAAGCTTCTGCTGCTGCAAGTCTTACCGTTTTTAATTACCCGTGGGGAAGATCATCAGAGCTTGAATGGGGTACTTTTATTTATGTCTTCGGCTACCCTATGAACTATAAAATGATTTCGAAAGGGATTATAAGCAGTCCCGGAAGAGAGAAAAATATATTTCTAATAGATGCTGTATTTAACCGGGGTTCAAGCGGCGGAATTGTTCTTGCTATAAGAGACGGAATTCCAAACTTCGAACTAGTTGGTCTGGTAAAATCTGTTCCTGCAGATTTCCAGTATAATGTTCATCCAATTGCCAAAAGCCAGGATCTTGAGTACAACCCGATGCTTCCATATAAGGGGGAATTATATGTACAGAAAGAACAGATTATGAGAACGGGAATAACAAAAGTAATAGGTATTGAAGCTGTAGCGGATTTCATACGGCAAAACAAATTATTCCTTATTAATAAAGGATTTTATATAAACAGTTTATTCTAAGAATTTTATCAAAAAGTTATCCTTCCATTACCTCTTTAATATTACCTTTGGCTACGGCTTCAATTATATCCCCAAATAAATCTATTTCGGATGTTAACGTATAAACATTTGGAGTAACGCGAATACCTTTGAACTCAGGATGAACAATAGGCACAACATAAATTCTATGTTTGCTTAATAAATAATCAACAAGTTTCGAAACATCAACACCATCTATATAAAAGTTTACTAGCCCGCACCAGTTGGAAGTATCTTCAATATTAATTCTGAATTTAACATTTGTAAATCCTCGTACTCTATCAATCCACCTCATATGCAAATACCGGAACCTTTCCGCTTTTCTTTCAACTCCAATTGCTTCATTAAAAGCGAGGGCTTCTGCAATAGCGTTATGATTAGCTGCCGGGTGAGTTCCAATTTCTTCGAACTTTCTAATATTCCCGTCCATTTCTTTTGGTGCTGCCATCAAAGGCCATATAGTTTTAATCAAATCTTTTTTTACATACAGCATTCCTGTTCCTACCGGCGCATAAGTCCATTTGTGAAGCGATGTACCATAAAAATCAACTTCGAGATCAGAAAGTTTATAAGGAATATGATTGAAAGAGTGTGCCGCATCGCAGATTACCGGGATCCCGTATTCATGAGCTAACCTGCTTACTTGAAGTATAGGTAAAATTTGTCCGGTTAAAAAACAGATGTGACTAACAAGAATTGCTTTCGTTTTTGAAGTAATCCCTTTTCGAAACGCATTAACATAATCTTCCTTATTTATCAAAGGCGTTGGATAAGGAACCTGAACCAGTTTAATTCCCCATCTCCTTTCAAGCTGGGTATAAGTAGTTAGCATTCGTG
>DYHC01000042.1:6340-10650 GCA_020724325.1 Melioribacter roseus | reverse complement strand
TGGTAATTAATTTTTTAGTAATCTTAAAATCGTACTGAGGAAAAATAAATTTATCTGTCCATCCGAGGTTCGGTTTTGAGAAACCTTCTGCTGTTACACTGCTTTCTAAAGCACGGCAGGTACTTGTACCTACTACAAATATATTTTTCTTATCCTTAAGCGCTTTATTAATTACATTTGCTGTTTCTTCAGGAACCTCAAAAAATTCTGAATCCATTTTATGTTTGGTTAAATCCTCAACTTCAACTGGACGAAAAGTTCCGAGCCCGATATGAAGTATAATGGGTACAATTTTAGCACCCTTCTTTTCAATCTTCTTGATAAGCGAATTAGTAAAATGCAACGCTGCTGTAGATGCAGCAACAGAGCCATCTACTTCAGCAAAGATTGTTTGATAATCTTCTTTATCTTTTGGTGTTGTATCTCTTTTAATATAGGGCGGTAAAGGAGTGTGTCCAATTTTTTCAATCGCTTTAAAAATATCTCCCGCATCTTCATTGAAACGGACAGTTCTTCCACGCGAAGTAGTATTATCAATAACTTCGCACCAAAGTTTATCATTAAAATAAATTCTGTTTCCGATTCTAACTTTTCTAGCAGGATCAACAATTACATCCCAAATAATTTCTTCTTTATTTAACTCGCGTAGGACGAATACTTCTATCTTAGCATTTGTTCTTTCTTTTTTACCGAATAAACGGGCTTGCATTACTTTGGTTTTGTTAACAACAATTACATCGCCTTTATTAATGTAATCTACGATATCGGAAAAAATTGTATTTTTAATTTCGCCGGTAGCTCTATTCAATACCATAAGTTTTGCTTTGTCGCGCGGAGAAACCGGATATTTTGCAATTGCAGTTTTTGGTAGATTGTACGTGAAATCTGATAACTTCATTTATTCTCCTATTTATTTTCTGATAATTCCGTCGGTTAACGGATTTTGAAGTATCCTGTTATTCAGAAGATACTTCGCCCTCCTATAATAGGAGGGCTCAGAATAGATGCTTATTTTCTATTGTTCACTATTTTTATTTTACATTTGATTTTTTTGCAGTTGTTTTCTTAACAGTCTTTTTAACTGATAATAATTCTTTAGCAACTGCTCGAGCAGCAGCTAAGCGTGCTATTGGAACTCTAAATGGTGAACAGCTTACATAATCCAACCCGATTATATGACAGAACTCAACAGATTTAGGTTCGCCGCCATGTTCACCGCAAATACCAATTTTAAGATCCGGTTTTGTAGATCTTCCTCCATCAACTGCCATTTTCATTAATTTACCAATTGCATCAAGATCAATTGATTCGAATGGATCCCCAGGAAGAATTTTCTTTTCGAGGTAGTCCGGTAAGAATCCGCCAATATCATCTCTGGAGAAACCAAAACCCATTTGTGTAAGGTCGTTGGTTCCAAACGAAAAGAATTGCGCAACTTCTGCAATTTTATCTGCAGTTAAACATGCTCTTGGAATTTCAATCATTGTTCCGGTTAAGTGAGGAATTTTTTTCAAACCAAATTTGGCACATACTTCATCATGGATTTTGTTAACGATAACAAATTGATGTTTTATTTCGTTAACATGACATGTAACAGGAATCATTATTTCCGGAAATGGTTTCTTTGCTTCTTTTAATAATTCTGCAGTAGCTTCGAAGATAGCACGTACTTGCATTTCGGTAATTTCCGGATATGTAATTCCAAGACGCACACCGCGGTGCCCCATCATAGGGTTATTTTCGTGTAAAGAATCGGCTCTTCTATTTAATTCATCAAGAGAAATTCCTAAACTAGCAGCAAGTTTTTCTCTTTCTTCTAATCTGTTCGGAACAAATTCATGTAGCGGCGGATCAAGAGTTCTAAATGTAACAGGGTACCCATCCATTGCTTCCAAAGTACCTTTTACATCTCTTAATACGTAAGGAAAAAGTTCATCTAAAGCAGTTCTTCTTTCGGCTTCGGTTTTAGAATGGATCATTTTTCTAAGTTTAAAAAGAGGTTCTTCAGAATTTTTACCGTAGAACATATGCTCTGTTCTGAATAATCCGATTCCTTCTGCGCCGAATGCTCTTGCTTTTGCAGCATCTTCTGGTGTGTCTGCATTTGTTCTAACTTTTAGTCTCTTTATCTGGTCGCATAATTTCATGTACGCCTGGAAATCCGCATTTTCTTCAGCAGCTTTTTTCATTGGTAATTCGCCAATGTAGACAGCTCCTTTCGAGCCATTGAGTGTTAACCAATCACCTTGTTTAACTGTTACACTGCCGGCAGTAAAATATTTTTCTTCATAATTTATTTTTATAGAACCGGCGCCAACAATACAGCATTTACCCCATCCGCGGGCAACTAACGCTGCATGGGAAGTCATTCCGCCGCGTGCAGTAAGAATTGCCTGGGCAGCTCTCATACCTTCTATATCTTCCGGATTCGTTTCTTCACGGACTAAAATTACTTTCTTACCCTGTTTAGCCCATTCAACAGCATCGTTTGCAGAGAAAACAACCTGTCCGGTTGCACCGCCCGGACCAGCAGGTAAACCTTTTGTAAATGGTTTTGTGATTAATTCGTGTGCAGGATCGATAATTGGATGCAGCAATTCATCAAGCTGAGCAGGATTTACTCTTAAAACAGCTTCTTCCTTGCTGATAAGTTTCTCTTTGTACATATCAAGAGCCATTTTAACAGCCGCCGGCCCGTTTCTTTTACCAACTCGGCATTGCAGCATATAGAGTTTACCTTCCTGAATTGTAAATTCAACATCGAGCATGTCGCGGTAATGTTTTTCCAGTAAGCGTTGAATTTTATGTAATTGTTTATAGGTTACAGGCATTCCGGTTTCGAGGGAAGGAAGGTGTGCGGTATGTTCTGTTTTTCCAACTTCATTTATTGGGTTCGGAGTTCTAATACCTGCAACAACATCTTCGCCCTGAGCATTTGTTAACCATTCACCGTAGAAATAATTTTCACCTGTAGCAGGATTTCGTGTAAATGCAACACCCGTAGCAGAAGAATCACCCATATTTCCAAATACCATCGATTGAACGTTAACAGCAGTGCCCCAATTATCAGGAATTCCTTCAATTCTTCTATAGGAAATAGCTCTCTTACCCATCCAGCTTTGGAATACAGCAGAAATAGCACCCCATAATTGCTCCATTGGATCTTCCGGAAATGGTTTGCCTAAAACTTCTTTAACTTTCTTTTTATATATTTCTATTAACTCAGCAAGATCATCTGCACTAAGGTCGGTATCGTTATGGACGCCACGAGCTTCTTTCATCTTATGAAATTCTTTTTCAAGCTGAACACGAACACCCTGACCTTCGGCGGGTTCAATTCCGGCAGCTTTTTCCATTACTACATCCGAATACATCTGAATTAATCTTCTATGTGAGTCGTAAACAAATCTTGAATTGCCGGTTTTTTTGATTAGAGCTTCGCGGGTTTCGTTATTAAGTCCAACATTAAGTATTGTTTCCATCATGCCGGGCATAGAAGCGCGTGCACCGGATCTAACAGAAACTAAAAGCGGATTTACCAAATCTCCGAACTTAGCACCCATTTCTTTTTCTACTTTAGCAAGTGCATCTTTAACCTGTTTTTCAAGTTCCTTAGGATACTTTTTGTTGTTTTTGTAATAAGCTGTACAGACTTCTGTTGTAATAGTGAAACCAGCGGGAACGGGTAAACCGATGTTAACCATTTCTGCTAGGTTTGCTCCTTTACCGCCAAGAAGTTCTTTCATATCAGCTTTTCCTTCGGCTTTTTTACCGCCGAAGTAATAGACATACTTTGCTTTTTTTCCTTTTGCCATTACTTTTCCTCCATAATGTGTTTTTTTGATTGTAAGTCAATTGATTCTATTTATTAGTAATCTTTCAAACTCTTCCTGGTTATCGAGCACGAGTTTGATTTTTAGAAAGTAAATATCAATGTCGTCAAGATCCTTAGTAAACTTAAATAACTTTACCGCGTCCTTTTGTGTAGTTAATACACAAGTGGCATTTGTATCATAAAATTTTTTTCTTATGTCTTGAATTTCTTTCAAAGTATAATTCTTATGGTCCGGAAATAACATTTTATTTCTTATATCAATCTTATTGTTTTCAAGTACGTTTAGAAAAGAATGAGGTCTGGCTATTCCACATACTACCAGACTTTTCTGTCCCTGGAACTCTTCCACAGTAAATTCGTGATGGCTTTTAACATCCAATATTCCCGTTGCTAAATACGAGCCAAGGAAAACTAATTTATTATGGAACAGGTCTAAAAGTTTATCCGGAATATTGGCATTTTCAGAAAATTTCCT
>DYHC01000042.1:0-6330 GCA_020724325.1 Melioribacter roseus | reverse complement strand
ATAATTATATCGGCTCTGGAAAGAGATTCAAATGGTTCCCTCATCTGACCGAGCGGCAAAATCTTTTGCTCAATGCTGTTTGTTTTGAGTAAGAACCTCTGGTCAATCATAACAATATCTAGGTTTCTGTATAACCATCTATGCTGAAAAGCATCGTCCAATAATATTATATTCACACCAGAATTGTTTATTAATCGCTTAGCACCGACTACCCGTCTTTCCGATACAGCAGTAGGTACTTTTAACTCGTCAGAAACCAGATACATTTCGTCGCCGCATTCATCAACAGTAGAAAATATTTTATTACCATCTGATACATAGATATAACCATAAGAGTTTCTTCCGTAACCGCGGCTAAGAACTCCAATTTTTTTATTATATTTTTTTAGAATTTCTGCAAGGAATATTACAGCGGGGGTTTTTCCTGAACCGCCGACAGTAAGATTGCCTACAGAAATTACGTATGCATTTACTTTTGATATTTTAAAGATGCCTTTGTCAAATAAATAGTTACGCGCACGTATTATAAATGCATATACAAATGTTAATGGAGATAATATTATTCTAATTAAATTGAGCAAATCTCTATCGCTTCCTTTTCCAGTTGATTAAGTAATGCTTCACATTGTGTTATTACACGCGATGTTTCTTCATAGCTTAAATTTTTATCTATCGTTATAGCATCTGAATACTTGACTGTAACTTTACTAAATGGTAAGGGCAATTCAAATTTATCCCAGCTTTTAAATACCATTTTTTTATTACAGCTTATTCCAGCAAGAATAAGCGGCACATTACTTTTCTTAGCTGAAATAACCGCGCCGGCTTTCATTTTATTTTTAGGACCTGTTGGCCCATCCGGAGTTATAGCTAAGGAATAATTTTGATTGATTAATTCCAGAAGCATTTCCAGCGCTTCATTGCCTCCAATGTGACTGGAACCGCGGACAATTTTGTAATTCCACCTTTTCAAAATATTAGCGAGCAAATCACCATCCTTGCTTTTACTTACGAGCGCAGAACAGTTCATATTTCTATGAATGAACCAGCCGACAGCCATTTTACCGTGCCAGAATGCAACAACAAAATTTTGATTGTTGACAAGAAGTTTATCTATTGAATCTTTGTTCTCTATTCTAACCTTTACAGTACTTAAAAGAATGTTAAATAAGAATCCTGCTGTTTTTACTCCTATGAACCTTAAAAAATTTTTTACCGGTTTACTTAGTTTCATTTATTTGTTCTAGAATTAATTCTGCAGTTTGTCTAGATGCCCCTGTACTTCCAATTCTATTCTTAATATCACCCAGCCGGGTTTTAATTTTTTCGTAATGCAATTTATCAGCTAAAAGTTTAGTACAGGCTTTATAAATCTTGGCGGCAGTTACATCTTTCTGAATCAATTCTTCAACAACATCATCATTTAGTATAATATTAGCCATGGCGATATTCTTAATTTTCACAAGCAGCTTACCCAAATAGTAAGTTATAACATTAGTAGAATAAATTACGACAAATGGAAGCTGTAAAATGCCCGCCTCTAAAGTTGAAGTGCCGGATTTAATTATACCGATTACAGAGTGCTTCATTAAATCGTATGTGTAGCCGGACACAAGTTTATAATTAGCCGAAGGCATTAATTTTTCGAATAACTTTCTGTCAATATTTTCTGCGCATGCAACAATAACCTGTAAATAGAATTCTTTAGCCAGTTTCTCAGCCGCTTGCAGCGATGGGATCAGTAGTTTTCTTATCTCATGTTTTCGGCTGCCCGGCATAACTAATAAAATCCCTTTCCCTTTCTCCAAACCGATTTTATTATACAATTCATCTTCCGATAAAAAATTATAATTGGTAATCTGCTCAATAACAGGGTGACCCACATAAGTTGCATCTACACCATTTTCCCTATATAATTTTTCTTCGAAAGGGAAGACAACTATCATCTTACTAACAAGCCCTTTAATTTTTTTTATTCTCCCTTTGCCCCAAGCCCAAACCTGTGGAGAGATGTAGTAAATTATTTTTTTGTTAAGCCGTTTCAATTTTTTTGCTATATCAAGGTTGAAACCGGGATAATCGATTAGAACTATAGTACTTATATTTTCTGATATTACCTTTTCTATCAATTCGTTTTGTACTTTTTTTATAAAGGGTAAATGTTGTATTACCTCTATAAATCCGAGGAACGCCATCTTCTTGATATTATACTGAGCGTTCATTCCGGCTTCTATCATTCTATTTCCTCCTATGCCAAATATTTCAACAGAAGGATCAATTTTTTTTACTTCATTGATCAGCGAGGCGCCGTGCATATCACCGGATGCTTCTCCAGCTATTATCATTATTTTCTTATTCAATTTGTAACCCAATAAAGAATAAGTAAGATAATTGCTGTTATTAAAATTGCCTGAAGCGTTCTTTTTTCTGATCTAAATCCCATGTTTAATTTGAACGGCGGCTGTTCCAATCCAGGGTTTTCAAATTTAGCGAATGTTGGTATCCATCTCGGTACTTTTGAAAAATAATCCCTATACTTATCGCCGAATTTATTCTCTAAAAATTTTTCCTCATCTTTAATGATAGTATGATACTGAAAGTAAAAAAACAACACTGCAATTATCAGCAAATAAGGGTAGACCGCCATCGACATTACTCCCAGACCAATGTAGATAACCATGTTTCCAAAGTAGAGAGGGTTTCTGACATGAGCAAATGGTCCGGATACAACCAAATATGTACCACCAACACCTCCGCCGGTAGTACGTGTTTCGCTGCCAGCATAAGAAACAGCCCATAGACGAAAAAACTCACCGATTAATACAATAATAAAACCAACAATTAAACTTGTTGCTGTAGCTTCTTGAAATATTAACATAAGCAATAAAAAGGGAAGAGGAGTATAACTTCTGTACTTAAAAATTTTCTTTGATAATTCTTTCATCATTATCCCTGTTTATAAATTTCTTGTCTTTTCAATTTTGCCTGATGTCTCTTCTGAAGCTTTTTTTTCCCTTTTAGTTCTATTAACCTGGTTACAACATCATCGAAGTTTGAGAACGGGAAATAAGTAATCCGGTTAACCTCGCAATACTTTAGTAATGAGTTCTTAGCGAATATAAAATCGCAATACTGAGCCGGACAGAAATCAGACCATCCATCACCAATATAAACGCTGAAATCTTCATCCGAACTGCAGTTTAATATGTGATTCCTCTTGCAGTTTGCACATCTGTCGCATTCTTCGTCTGTATGCGGAAATACTGGAATTAACTTTTTATCGTCGAACATCAGTTGGTTGGAAAATACTTCCAGGGACAGCAGATTCTCGCGTTTTAAAATATTGTTAATGTAATAATCTAACCCGTCGCTTAGTACTCTTAATTCAAACCTATTCGAGAAACAAAATTCTGTGAACTTTATAAATGTATTATCAGTTCGAATAGAATTTAAGAACTGGTCGAAAGCAGTCTTGTCGAAGTTTTCTATAGTATCGCATAATAATTGCCAGCTTTGCTTTTATTTTCTTGTTTATCCAATCATCTATAATTGTTTGTGCTTTAACCGGGCTGCCAAATTTAAGGAACATCGATTCGCCAATATCTTGTTTTGTAATTGTGCCGTCGAAATCGACAAATATTTTAAAAGTTCTTCCGGACATTTTAAGTTCAGCAATAATTTTATTGTTGTGTTTCAGGAATTTCTTCGAATTGAACACCTACAAGCTTGGAGATCCCTTCTTCTTGCATAGTAACTCCGTACATAATTTCTGCAGATTCCATAGTGCGCTTGTTATGAGTAACGATAATAAATTGTGTTTTATCTCTGAATTCTTTTAGTAATCTTGTAAACCTGTCAATATTAGCATCATCTAAAGGCGCATCAACTTCATCCAGAATACAGAAAGGACTTGGTTTAACGAGATAAATTGCAAATAGTAGAGCCGTTGCCGTTAGCGTCTTTTCTCCGCCGGAAAGAAGTTCAATAGATGTCGGGCGCTTTCCCTTGGGTTTTGCTACAATTTCGATTTTTGCTTCAAGCGGGTCGGCGTTTTCTTCCAGCAGAAGATCTGCTTCGTCGCCAGAATTAAAGAGTGTTTGAAAAATTTTTATGAAATTTTGACGTATCTGTTCGAGAGTATCCAGAAATAATTTCTTTGCAGTGTCGTTAATTTCATTTATGGTTTTGATTAGATCTTTTTCAGAATGGATTAAATCATCGCGCTGCTTGTGGAGAAAATCTAATCTCGATTTTTCCTCTTCGTATTCAGAATAAGCAAGCAGGTTTACCGGTCCTATGTTTTTAATCTTTTCTTTATATGAATGAATTTCTTTTGTTATTTCTTCGTAATTAAAACTCTCAAGGTCGTCAAATTGCTTCAATGAAATTTCTATCGAATAATTTTCCTGAATATGTTGCTGAATATTCTGCAGTCTGAAATTGATTTCGTTTTCTTTTATTTCTAATGAATGAATCTGATCTGACACTTCCTGACGTTTATTTCTTAACACATTTAATTGGTTCTCCAAGCCGGCAGCTTCTTCTTTAATCTGTTTTAGATTGTTATCAATTTCGGCTTCTTCTTTAAACAGAACCTCCCTTATAGTATTAATATTATTTAAAACGGCTTTTGTTGATTCTATTGAGGAGATAATAGAAGAAGTTTCGAGTGAATTATTCTCTAACTCTTCTCGCCGTTTTGCAATACCGGATTGAATTAATTCTATGTCATTAACCGAGCGATTAATTGAATCATTGAAATTATTTATCTGTCCTTTAATTCTTTCAAGATCAAGCCTGGCTGAATTTTGCATATCAATTAATTGATCGAAATCTTTTTCAAACTGATTAAGCAGCTCTTCTTCGCTGCTTATTTGTTGATCGAGAGAGGATTTATTGTCATTAAGTTCAGCAAGTAATTCGTTTATTGACTCAAGTTGATTATGCAAGCCGTTCGATTTTTCTACAAATTCCTGAATCTCTTTCTGCGAATTATCAATTTCTTCGTTTGCTTTTTTATGTTCGAATTCTAATTGAGATATCTGTTTCTCAATGTTGGCTATATCATTTGCAATTAACTTCTGGCTATCGGTGAGGTTTTTCAGATCAATTTTTGAATGCTTTAATTCGGCGTCACTAATTTGTGATTTTAATTTTTCTAGTTGTGATTCGTGTTTAGGATATTCGGCTTTCAGATTTTCTAATAATTGCTTCCTTCCGAAAAGCGTTTCGTTCTGTTTGGGCATAGAACCGGCTTCTATAATTCCGTTGTTCCTAATTACATCGCCATCCATTGTAACAAAATCAAAATCACCGTATTTATTATGGAGAGTTATTGCTTCGTTTAATCCCGATGTAATTACTACTCTTGATAAAACCTGACTGAAGTATTTTATCCATTTGTTCTCGGTTTCTACAAAGTTGACCGCCCAGCCAACAAAGGTGGGTTCCTTTTCTATTTTCCCGGCTCTCTTTTTTAATCTGTATGAAGCAAATTTTTCGAATAATGATCTTTTTGTATTCAGATTATTTTTCAAAAGGTAAAAAGAAGCTTTGCCAAGGTCATTTTTCTTTAAGTAATTAATTGCACTTTGTAACTCGTCAACAGATTCAATCAAGAGATTATTAAGAACTGTTTTTAATCCTGCTTCCAGTGCAAATTTATATTTATCCTGTGTGTTTCCAACGTACGCAAAAATATTTTTTTCAGACTGACTCCAATCCTTGCTTTCTAATAAAATTTTTGAACCTTTGGAAATACCTTCCAGATTCGAAATTAATGTCTGTATAAATTCTATTTTTTCACGTAATCCAGTTAGAACCGCTTTTTCTTCAACCTCTTTTTCTTTTAACGAATTAAGAAGTAATTCCAGCTCCAGCTTCTCTTTTTCTCTTAAAGCAATTTGAAGACCGGCATCGCTCAATTTTTTTTCTGCATCCGATTTTTCGTTATTCAATTCTTCAATAAATCCAACTGTTTTTGCAATACGTGTTGTTATATTCTGAATCTTTGAATTAAGTTTCTCAATATTAGCAGAGTGAGAGTCAATTTCCTTTTGGATTGTCAGTTTCAAATTATCCTTATCAGATATTTCTCTTATTAAATTGTATCGCCGGTCTATTAAGTTTCTCAAATCTGCACGTTTAGTATCTAGTAAGCTGCGTTTTTCAGAAATAGAATTTTCATTTTCGCTTATTGCTCCAGTTCTCTGTAACTCATTGTACATTAAAGATTGCAGTTCTTCCTTAAGTAAGCTGATGTTATTGTTGGTTTGAACAATTCTTTCTTTATACTCTTCGATTTCTTTTGCGAGTCTTGCGTGATTTATC